>CAISJH010000500.1 GCA_903885585.1 uncultured beta proteobacterium | reverse complement strand
TGTCGAAGAGCGGCTCCTTGTCTTCCTGGTTGTCCTTGTTGTAGGTCAGCGGCTGGCCCTTCATCAGCGTGAGCAGGCCCATCAGGTGGCCCACCACGCGCCCGGTCTTGCCGCGCGCGAGTTCGGCCACGTCGGGGTTGCGCTTCTGCGGCATGATGGACGAGCCGGTGCAGTAGCGGTCGGCCAGGTCGATGAAGCCGAAGTTCTGGCTCATCCACAGCACGATCTCCTCCGACAGACGCGAGACGTGCACCATGCAGATGGACGCGAATGATGTGAACTCGAGCGCAAAGTCGCGGTCGCTCACGGCGTCCAGGCTGTTCTCACACACGCCGTCAAAGCCCAGCGAGCGCGCCACGGCCTCCCGGTCCAGCGGGTAGCTGGTGCCGGCGAGAGCGGCCGCGCCCAGCGGCAGGCGGTTGACGCGCTTTCTCACGTCGTTCAGGCGGTCGGCATCGCGCGCGAACATCTCCACGTAGGCCAGCAGGTGGTGGGCAAAGCTCACGGGCTGGGCCACCTGCAGGTGGGTGAAGCCGGGCATCACGGTGTCGGTGTGTTGCGCGGCCAGTTCCACCAGGGCCCGCTGCATCGCCACCAACAAGGGGGCCAAGGTGTCGATCTCCGCGCGCAGCCACAGCCGCACGTCGGTGGCCACCTGGTCATTGCGCGAGCGCCCGGTGTGCAGCCGCTTGCCGGCCAGACCTACCAGCTCGGTCAGCCGGGCCTCGATGTTCAGGTGAACGTCTTCGAGCTCGAGCTTCCAAGTGAATTCGCCGCGCTCGATCTCGCCAGCGATCTGCGCCATGCCGCGCTCGATGTCGGCCAGGTCTTGCGCGCTGATGATGGATTGCGCGGCCAGCATGCGGGCATGGGCCAGGCTGCCGTCGATGTCGGCGCGCCACAGGCGTTTGTCAAAGCCCACGCTCGCGGTGTAGCGCTGCACCAGCTCGCTCATCGGCTCGGAGAACAGGGCCGACCAGGCCTGGGACTTGTTGGCGAGCGGGTTGCTGGAGGGGTTTTGCGAGGAGCTGGAGGCGGTCATGGCGGGCAGATCTGCGAAGGGTGACAGGTCATTATCCCGGCCCCGCCGCACCATCAGCCCGTGTTCCTGAGCCCCGCGGCCAGCCCGTTGATGGACAGGTGGATGCCCCGGCGCACGCGTTCGACCTGAGGGTCGTCGTCAGCGTCGCGCTGGCGGTAGCGGCGCAGCAACTCCACCTGCAGGTGGTTCAGCGGATCCAGGTAAGGGATGCGGTGCTCCAGCGAGCGGGCCAGCGCCGGATTGGACTGCAGCCGGGTGGCTTCGCCCGTGATCAGCGTGAGCGCGTCGCTGGTACGTTGCCACTCGGCCTGCAGCAGCGCAAAGATGCGGCGCCCGCTCTTGCGGTCTTCCACCAACTCGGCGTAGCGCTGGGCCAGACCGAGGTCGGTCTTGGCCAGCACCATGTCCAGGTTGGACAGCAGGGTGCGGAAGAACGGCCACTGCCGGTGCATGCGGCGCAGCAGTTGCACCCGGGCCTCGCGCGTGGCGGTGGCATCGCCGTAGAGCGTGCCGTCGACCTTCACCTTGCTCTTGCCATTGTCGGGGCTCATCTTGGCGCTGCCACCGCCAGCTGTGCCCCCGGCCCCTTCCAAAAAGGCCTGCACGCCTGAGCCGAAGCCGCACCAGCCCGGCAGCCCCAGGCGGCATTGACCCCAGGAGAAGCTCCAGGGGATGGCGCGCAGGTCCTCGATCGCTCGTGTGGCCTTGCGTGAGGCAGGGCGTGACCCGATGTTGAGCTCTGCGATCTCGCGCAGCGGCGTGGCGGCGAAGAACCACTCGGTGAAGCCTGGCGTCTCGTAGACGATGTGGCGGTAGGCGTCAAAGCTGGCCTGGCTGAGCGCGGCGGCGGCCTCGATGAAGGCCTTGGGCGCGCGCCGTGTGGGGTGCAGCAAGGTGGCTTCCAGCGTGGCGGCCACCAGCGTTTCCAGGTTGCGTCGGCCGATTTCGGGGTGCGCGTACTTTGAGCCGATGACCTCGCCCTGTTCGGTCAGGCGGATCTGCCCTTGCACCGTGCCCGGGGGCTGCGCCAGGATGGCCTGGTAGCTGGGGCCGCCTCCGCGCCCCACTGTGCCGCCGCGGCCGTGGAAGAGCCTCAGTCGCAGGCCATGCGTGCGGCCCAACTCGTCGAACAGCGCTACCAGCGCCGTCTCGGCGCGGTAGAGCTCCCAGTTGCTCGTGAAGAAGCCGCCGTCCTTGTTGCTGTCGCTGTAGCCCAGCATGACCTCCTGTTCGGCCCCGCTGCGCACTGCCAGTTCGGCAACGCCGGGCAGGGCGTAGAACTCGCGCATGATGGGTTCGGCGCGGCGGAGGTCGGCGATGGTCTCGAACAGCGGCACCACGATCAGCTCGCAACGGCCTTGGCCGTCCGGCGTGCCGTCAAGCCCGACATCCAAGGTGCGGTGGAGCAGCCCGCACTCCTTCTGCAGCAGCAGCACCTCCAGCAGGTCGCTCACCTCCTCGGTGTGGGAGATGATGCTGTGACGCAGCGCCTCACGGCCGTGACGCTGGCGCAGCTCCCGCGCGGTCTCGAAGACTTCGAGTTCGCCGAGGGTGAGTGCGCTGTAGGCGGCGTCGCGCACGCGCAGCGGCCGGGCGTCGTTCAGCATGCGCAGCAGCAGGTCGCGGCGCTGTAGTTCCGTGAGGGCGCTGTAGTCCGACTCCACCCGCGCCACACGCAGCAGTTCGGCCACCACCAGTTCGTGCTGGTCCGAGCTCTGCCGGATGTCGAGCGTGGCCAAGTGAAAGCCGAACACCTGCACCGCACGGCGCAGCGGCCGCAGCCTAGGCTGTATCAAGGCCTGGGCGTGATGGGAACGCAGGCTCTCGGCGATCACGTCGAGATCGGCCAGCAACTCCTCGGGGGCGCGATAGGGGTTCTGCGGCGCCACGGCGTGGCGCAGGGCCTCGGTGCCGGTGAGCGCCTGCAGCGTGGCGGCCAACCTGGCATAGATGCCGATCAGCGCGCGCCGGTAGGGCTCGTCTTCCCGGTGCTGGTCGTGGTCGGGTGAGCGGTCGGCCAGTGCCAGCATGGCCGGCGTGACCGGGGCCAGGGTGTGCGACATCGACAACTCGCCTCCCAGCAGGTGCACCTCGGTCAGGTAGTGGCGCAGGGCCACCTCGGCCTGGCGGGTCATGGCTCGCCGCATGGTCCGGGCACCGACGTTGGGGTTGCCGTCGCGGTCGCCCCCAATCCAGTGCCCCATGCGCAGGAATGGGGCGATCTCGTGCCCGTTCAGGGCGTGCTCTACCTCGCCGTACAGCCGTGGGATCTCCTTCAAGAAGGTGGTGGGGTAGTAGCTCAGCGCGTTCTCGATCTCGTCATCCACGGTGAGCTTGGCAGTGCGCAGCATGCGGGTCTGCCAGAGCTGGGTGACCCGGGCGCGGATGAGTTCCTCGTTGTCCGCCTTTTCCCTGGGGGTGTCCAGGTGGTCGCGCGCCGCCACGAGCTCGGCGACAGCCCGCTCGGCGTCCAGGATGCTCTTGCGCTGCACCTCGGTGGGGTGTGCCGTCAGCACGGGCGAGATCCAGGCCGTTCGCAGCGTGGCGGCGATGTCGCCGGCGCGCAGGTGCGCCCGCTCCAGACGCTCCACGGCCATGGCCAGGGACCCCTCCTGCACATGCCCCAGGCGGTCGTGGTGGGCGCGCCGGCGCACGTGATGGCGGTCTTCGGCGATGTTGGCAAGGTGGGAAAAGTAGCTGAACGCGCGAATCACGCTCACCGTCTGGTCGCCCGAGAGGTTCTTGAGCAGGCGGTCCAGCATGCGGCCGGCCTGGGCATCCTTCTTCAACCTGAAACCCACGGCCAGTTGCCGCACTTTCTCGATGAGCTCGAAGGTCTCGCGCCCCTCATGCTCGCGAATGGTGTCGCCGAGGATGCGGCCAAGTAACCGAATATCGTCGCGCAGGGCTTGGTCTTTGGAGTCCGCTTCTGCGATCGCCAGGCGAATACCAGAAGGCTTCTGACGCGATTTCGAGGGAGCTGTTGGCGTTACTGTGGGCATGGCAGCGACGAGGGGTTGTAACCAAGTTACAAATTCTGCACGCAAGGCTTGTGCCTGCGCTGCGGAGCTCGTATCCGGTTGACAGTTGTCGGTGACAACCCTGCCTGAATTTCAGGCCGGCGCTCCCATAATCAGTGGATGAGCGACAAAACCATCATCGCCACCCGAGAAAGCCGACTGGCCCTGTGGCAGGCCGAACACGTGCGGGACCTGCTGCAGTCGCAGTTCGGTCGCGAGGTGGAACTGCTGGGCATGACCACCAAGGGCGACCAGATCTTGGACCGCGCGTTGTCCAAGGTGGGCGGAAAGGGCCTGTTCGTCAAGGAGTTGGAGACCGCGCTGGAGGACGGGCGGGCGCACCTGGCGGTCCACTCTCTCAAGGACGTGCCCATGGACCTGCCGCCCGGCTTTGTGCTCGCGGCGGTGCTGGAACGCGAAGACCCGCGTGACGCCTTTGTCTCCAACCGCTATGACGACCTGTCAGCCCTGCCGCAGGGGGCTTGCGTGGGCACCTCGAGCTTGCGGCGCGTGGTGCAGTTGCTCAGCGAGCGGCCCGACCTGCGCATCGAGCCGCTGCGCGGCAATCTGGACACCCGTCTTCGCAAGCTCGATGAGGGGGGCTTTGACGCTATCGTGCTGGCCGCTGCGGGCTTGAAGCGTCTGGGGCTGGCGCATCGGATCCGCGGCGTGTTCGAGGTCGATCGCATGATCCCGGCCGCAGGGCAGGGCGCTCTGGGTATCGAGGTCCGGGAAGATGCCCGCGACCTTCGTCACTTGCTGGCGCAGACGGTACACCGTCCCACCTGGCTGGCTGCGCATGCAGAGCGGGCGGTGTCGCGCGCCCTGGGCGGCAGTTGCAGCATGCCTTTGGCCGCTCACGCCACCTGGGATGGGGGCACGCTCCATCTGGAGGCGGCGCTTGGGCATGCCACGGAGCTGACGGCGCCGCTGTTGCGCTTCACTACCGAAGGAGCGCCTGCTGATGAGGCCGCTGCCCGACGTCTGGGCGAGGAAGCGGCAGAAGGCCTTCGCAAGGCCGGCGCATCGGGATATCTGGCCACTGCCTGATCGCTCGTGGACCGGCCGCGTGTGATCGTCACCCGGCCGCGCGCCCAGGCGGATGATTGGGTGCGGGCGCTGACCGGGTTGGGCGTCGATGCCCGGGCCTTGCCGCTGATTGACATTGGCCCGGCGTCTGAGCCGGAAGCCGTCCGCCAGGCCTGGCAGGAGCTGCCCGCGCTGCACTTCGTGATGTTCGTCAGTGCCAATGCGGTGGAGCAGTTCTTCGCGCTGCGCCCGCAGGGTACCGACTGGCCGCCCGAGCTGGCTGCCGGTAGCACCGGGCAGGGTACCTCGGCGGCCCTGCGCGGATGCGGAGTGTCGCAGGCCTTGATCGCGCAGCCTGCGCCCGGCGAACCCAGCGAATCGGAGGCGCTGTGGCGGCAGATTGCCCACAGGCCGTGGGCTGGAAGACGCGTCTTGGTGGTGCGCGGCGAGGACGGCCGCGACTGGCTGGCCCAACGGTTTCAGGCGGCGGGCGCTGCGGTCATGTTCCTTGCGGCCTACCGACGTCGGCCTCCGGAGTGGACTCCTGAGCAGGCTCGTCTGTTGGATCAGGCGCTCGCTGCACCGCAGGATCACGTCTGGTTGTTCAGCAGTTCAGAGGCTGTAGGCCACCTTCGGGCCATGGCGCCTGGTGCCGACTGGTCTGGCAGCCGCGCGGTGGCCACCCACCCTCGCATCGCCCAGTCGGCGCGGGAGGCCGGATTTGCGCAAGTCGTGGTCTCTGAGCCGGCCGTGGAGGCCATCCAGGCGTGTTGTGCCCACCTAGAATTGCGGGCTCCGTGAACGATCCCACGCCGTCCCCTCCTGCACCGCCTTCCGCCGCACCTGCGGAGGTTGCAGCCACCACGGGTGGAGCGCCTGCGGGCGCCGTGCGCGCAGTGATGCTCCCTTGGTGGGCCTTGGCATTGTTGGTGGTGCTGTCCGCAGGCGCGCTGGGCCTGGCCTGGAACACGCAGCAGAGGCTCAAGCGCGCGGAACTGGAGATCGTCAAGCGCCAGGAAGACTCCGGCACCCAGGCGGCCGAGGCGCGCTTGCTGGCGCGGCAGTCCGAGTCGGCTGCCCGCGAGACGGCCGCCAAGGTGGCGCTGCTGGAGGCCCGTGTGGCCGAGACCTCCCTGCAGCGCAGTCAGTTGGAAGAACTGATCCAGTCCCTTTCGCGCTCGCGCGATGAGAACGTCCTGTCCGACGTGGACGCCGCCTTGCGTCTGGCGCTGCAGCAGTCAGCCATCACCGGCAGCGCCGAGCCTCTGCTTTCGGCCTTGCGTCAGGCGGATGAGCGACTCGCCCGCTACCAGCAGCCCCGCATGGACCGCGTGCGCCGCGCTGTGTTGCAGGACCTGGACCGCGTGAAGGCTGCAGGGACCGTGGATGTGCAGAGCCTGGCCATCCGCATCGACGAGACCGTGCGTGCGATCGACGATCTGCCCTTGCTCGCCGCGATAGATCGGCGAGGTGCCCAGCGCGATGCCGCTTCCAGGACGGCCGGTGATCGTGCTTCAGATACCGGTTCGAGTGCGTCATCTTCGGGAGCGGCAGCACCTGCGCGCGCGGCTTCGGCAGCAGGCGGGCCCGGCCCGCAGTGGCTGGACGCCAGGCTGCGCTCCATGCTCCACCAGGTGTGGACAGAAGTACGCGACCTGGTGCGCGTGACGCGGGTGGACGAGCCCGAGGCCGCCTTGCTGGCCCCGGAGCAGGCTTTCTTCCTGCGCGAGAACCTCAAGCTGCGCCTGCTCAACGCGCGGCTGGCACTGCTGAGCAGGCAGTTTGATACCTTGCAGGCGGATCTGCGTGACGCGCAGGGCTCTCTGGACCGTTACTTCGACAAGGGCTCGCGGCGCGTGGAACTGGCCCGTGAGCAGCTGCGTCAGGTGGCGCAGCAAGCCCGCCAGGTCACCGTGCCTCGGCCTGACGCCACCCTTGCCGCGCTGGCCACGGCGGTAGCCGGCCGCTGACCGGAGCGTTCTGCGGTGCGCGCCGTCGTCTGGGCTGTTTTGCTGTTCGCCGTGGCGGTGGTGGCCGCCACCACCTTGGGCACCAACGACGGGCTGGTGTCCGTGGCCGGGGGCGGTTGGCGTGCCGACCTGTCACTCAACCTGTTTGTGCTGATCATCCTGGGCGCCTGCTTTCTGGTGATGGGCGCGGTCAGGGCGGTGGACAGCCTGCTCACGCTGCCCACCCGCGCAGCCGAGTGGCGCGCCCTGCAGCGTGAGCGCGCGGCTCAGCGCGCCTTGCGCGAGGCCTATCTTGAGTACGACTCTGCGCGCTACCTGCGGGCGCAGCGTGCTGCCGAGCGGGTGTTGGGCTTCACACGGGGGGAGCCGCCTGTTCCTGAGGCGGACGAGATCAGCCTGCTGGCCTTGCTGGTGCTGGCAAGCAGCCTGCACCGGCTTCAAGACCGCGAGGGCCGCCAGCGGGCGCTGGAGCAGGCCCTGGCCTTGACTGGGCGTGCCCGCGGGAGGCCTGGCGCCGATGCCGCCTTGTTGCGGGCGGCAGAGTGGTCACTGGAGGACCGCGACGCCACCACCGCGCAGCGACTGCTCGAGTCCTTGCCGCCGGGGGTGTCCCGCCGCACGCATGCACTTCGGCTGAGACTTCAGGCGGCCCGTCTGGCCGCCCAGCCGGCCGAGGCCCTGAAGACAGCGCGTCTGTTGGCCAAGCACCAGGCTTTTCCTGCAGCAGCCACTCAGGGCTTGTTGCGTACCTTGTGCGCGCAGGTGGTGGATGCTGCGCACGATGCGGACCAGTTGCGTCAGGCCTGGAGCACGCTCGAAGCCGCGGAACGGCGTGATCCCCTCGTGGTGGCGCACGCGGTACGTCGGGCGGCACGTCTGGGTGCTCTCGCCGATGGCCGGGCGTGGGCCCGACCTGTGTGGGACCGTATGGTTGAACTGTCCTCTGAGGAGCGCAGTGCGCTGGCGCTGGCGTTCTGCGAGTGCATCGAAGGGATTGGCCAGGACTGGCTGGCGCCCATGGAGCAAGCGCTCTCGGCAGTGCCCGCAGACGCAGCCATCGCCGCCGCAGTAGGGATGACTTTCGCTGGGCGAGGACTCTGGGGCAAGGCCGCAGCCCCGCTGGAGCGGTCTGCCCGGGCCGCCCAAGTGCCGGGCGATGTGCGTCGCCGTGCGTGGCGCCTGCTGGCCGAGGCCGCCCGGGGCGCAGGCGACGAAGCACGTGCGCTGGCCTGTGAGCAACAGGCCTCCATCATCGACTGAGCCCGTCAGCCGTTCCTGCAGTCATCGCGCACACAGGCTCGCGCTCGAATCTTGTCCCGCAGCGTTTCGGGTCTGCTATACTGCGAGGCTTCGCGGCTGTAGCTCAGTTGGATAGAGTACTTGGCTACGAACCAAGGGGTCGTGGGTTCGAATCCTGCCAGCCGCGCCAGTAAGATCAACGGGTTAGCTCTCACAAGGAGCTAGCCCGTTTTGATTGGCGGGCCTGGTAAGCGGTTTTGCCCCAACATTTGCCCGAACAGCGAGCAGCGCACAACTCGGCGGAGGCTGGGCCTTCGCGACCGGTGCTGTGGGGTGCAGCCTCCCAGGTGAGTTCCCCGTTCCCCTGAACATCAATGCCGCCATGAAAGCGCAGTTCGACATTCGCAGCATGACGCGATCAGAGGTGGACATTGCGATCGAGTGGGCGGCCGCCGAAGGCTGGAACCCCGGCCTGCACGATGCGGAAGTCTTTCACCAAGCGGATCCGGAAGGTTTTCTGTTGGCCCACGTTCAGGGGGAGCCTGTAGGTGTCTGCTCTGCAGTCCGTTACGGCCAGACGTTCGGATTCTTCGGCCTCTACATCGTGGCGCCAAAGTGGCGAGGCTTCGGCATCGGCCTGGCCCTTTGGGCTGCTGCCATGCGAAGGCTCCACGGGCGGATCGTGGGTTTGGATGGCGTAGTCGCCCAGCAGCACAACTATGCCCGCAGTGGCTTTGAGCTGGCCTACCGGCAAGTCCGACATAGGGGACTTGCATGGGGTGGTGTACCGCGCGATCCTGGTCTGGTTCCACTGGCTGCGGTGGACATCGATTGCTGGTTGGCGTACGACCGAAAGTGCTTTCCGGCCGAACGCCGGGCCTACATTGAACCCTGGGTGAAACAGCCGGACACCGTAGCGCTGGCCCTGGTAGAAGCAGGGCAACTGCAAGGGTATGGCGCCATTCGTCCGTGCCGCACTGGGTACAAGGTAGGACCGCTGTTTGCAGATTCGCCAACCGCGGCGCAAAGGCTTTTAGCCGGGCTGCAGAGCGCCGTACCGCTCGGCTCTGAGGTGTATGTCGACACACCCGAACCACACCGCGAGGCGATGATGTTGGCTTCGCGAAATGGCATGGAGCCGATGTTCGAGACCGCCCGCATGTACGCCGGGGGTCACCCCGTGATGGACACGCAACGCCAGTTCGCCGTCACAAGCTTTGAGTTGGGCTGATCCGGTCAGCGTTTGCCCGCTATCGGCACTGTGAAGCGAATTGTTGTGCCCTGTCCCGGCGCAGATTCCGCCATCACCTGGCCTCCTTGGCGTTCCACGGCTCGTCTGACGATGTTCAGTCCCAAGCCGTATCCAGGCACGTTTGCAGTGCCGCGCAGGCGCTGGAATGGCTCGAAAGCGCGTGCCGCCTCCCCAGCGTCAAAGCCGATCCCGTTGTCACTGACGTAGAAATGCGCCAAACCGTAGACATCGGGGTCACGCCCCAGTCGGACTACAACGTCCGTGCGGTCAAGATTGAATTTCAGCGCATTGGACACAAGGTTCACCCAGATGATGCGCATGAGGTCCGGATCGGCAGTGCCTTGTGCCATTGGCAGGACCTCCACGCTTGGCAGCTTCTTGCCGCTGAAGCGCGATGAGACAGCCAAGGTTGCTTCCCTGACCGAAGAGTTCGCCAGCTGCGTCAGGTCCACCGGTATCCGATGAGCCTCCTTTTCCAGCGTCTTGGCCAACAACAGCAGTGCGTCGACGGTGCCGTGCGAATGTCTCACCTGCTGACTGATGTCACGGATCTGGGTTTTGGCGGCCTCGATATCTCCGCGGTCCAGATGCTGCTCCGCCACAAACGCCAGCATGTCAATACCGCCCAGTGGCCCGCGCAGGTCATGCGAGATATTGCGATTGAAACTCTCCAGGCCCTCCACCATCTCCTGCAGGTCTGCCGTGCGCTCGGCCACCTTGCGTTCGAGCATGGTGTTGGCCTCCAGCGCATCCGCCTCGGCTTTGCGTCGACGTTCGATCTCATCGACAAGCCGTCTCCTATCGCGCAGCAGAGAGACGGTGAGCATGGTCACGGTCACGACCACCGTCGGAATGCCTGTCCAAAAGCGCAACACCAGGGTGGTCGATCCTGAAAGCGCCACGCCTAGCGTGATCAGCGGCAGGCTGAGCACGCTGGCGCCGATGAAGAAGTGGCCCATGCCAGGCTCCTTGCGCTCGCAGTACATGGCGACAACGGCCGGCGCGATGATGGCCGGGAGCTGGACCACCACAGCCCACAACCGCAAGACCTTGACGTCCAGCATCAGCAGCATCGTGGTGCCACCCAGGTACACCGCCACCGGCAAGACGATCCACCACTTCAGCACCCGGCGGGCCTTGTCCTGCAGCGGCAGGTAGCTCACCAGCGACAGGGAGATGAGCAGCAGTGCACCCGCGAACAGCGGCTGAGCCCAGAACCAAGCCCAGTCCACATAGGGGTGGCCTGGACTTTGTAGACGGGTGGTGCCCCACGCGGCACAGGCCAGCAGCATGCCCGCTGACAGACCCTTGAAGTACGTTTCTGCTGTTCTGCGGTAGGCCAGCAGGAACAGGCCGCAGAGAATCAGGAAAACAAGCGCCAGCAGGTCATTGGCCGAGTAGGGCTGGAGGGCCTGGGCGACATCTGCACGCATCCCGTCCATTATCCGGCTGCCCTTCTGGACCTCTGGGGTGAGTCCGGGTGCTGGGCGAGTGCGAGACTTGAACCGCGCGAGCCAGACGGCTCGGCATAATCAACCGCATGAGCACCAAGCCCTTCGTCCTGATCATCGAAGACCACCCGCTTTACAAACAAGCGCTGGAAAGCTTGATGCGACTTAGTTTTCCGAATGCGCAGGTGGCGTCGTGCAGTACCGCAGACGATGCGTTCGCCTTCATTTCGCAGCAGGATGCTGCGAGCGTTCGGACGTCGGTGGTGTTGCTGGACCTGTCCTTGCCGGGGTTGTCTGGGCTGGAGCTCATCGATCGTTTGCACACCGATCATGAGCAGATGCAGATCGTCGTGGTCTCGGGGTCTGATGACCCGCTGCGCGTCGGCGCTTGTCTGGGCGCAGGCGTTCAGGCGTTTGTGAGCAAGTCCACGCCGCCTGACCGTATCGTCGAGCTGATCGGCCGCGCGCTGAGAGAGCGACTGAATGAGCAGTCCTGGCTGACCTCCGAAGGCCCCCGGAGTCTGGATGGGCTGCAGCGCGTGCACCTCACTTCGCGACAGGTGGAGGTGCTCAGCCTCATTTGCCAGGGCATGACCAACCGTCAGATCGCCGACGAGCTGCAGATCATCGAGGCCACAACCAAGGCCCATGTGAGCGCCATCTTCAAGGAGCTGGGTGTGGTCAGCCGTACCCAGGCGTTGCTCGCAGCCCAGCGGCTGGGTTTCAAGGAACAGCAGGGCTGACACGCTGAAGCTCCTGATGTATCGCCGTCAGCAGGCGGTCGCCTGGAACGGGCTTGTGCAGCACTTGGACGCCTGCGTTGCGGAATTCAGTCACGTGTTCCGGTGAGGTGTCTCCCGTGATCAGGATGGCCGGGATGTCTTGATTGAACTCGTCCCGCAAGGCCTGGATCACTTCCAGTCCGTTTTCGTCCACCAGTCGGTAGTCGCACAGCAGCACCGAAGGCAGTCGTCCAAGGCGCCCCAGCTGCCCGATGGCCTTGACCCCGCTGTCGGCCACGAAGACCTCGGCACCCATTTGTTCCAGCAGGGACTGGGTGGAACGCCGGATCTCCAGGTCGTCATCGACCACAGCGATGAAGGTGCCCGCAGGGAAAGGCCCGCCACTGCGCTCTGGCGTGGGCGTCTCCACCGGCACGCGCAGGGCTATGCGCACGGGTTGCCTCAAGGCGAACACAGAGCCATGGCCAGGCCGGCTTTTCAAGCGAATGTGGGTGTCCAGCTTGTCGGCCAGGCGCGCGGAAATCGACAGGCCCAGCCCGATGCCGCGTCCCGTATGGGCTTGGCGTTGGGTGCGGGCCTGGGAGCCAGGCACCTGAAAGAACTCCTCGAAGATCCGTTGGCGCATACCCTTCTCAATGCCGGGGCCCGTGTCCACCACGCGAAAGTCCAGCAATCTGCCCCTGGCCACCACCGACAAGCGCACCCCTCCGCGCTCGGTATAGCGGATGGCGTTGATGATGAGATTGCGCAGCAGTCTCTCCAGCAGGGCGGGATCGGTCTGGACTTCCATTTGTTTGAAGTGAGTCGGCAGGCGGATGTCGAAGGTCAAGCCCTCGGTCTCAGCCAGTTTCTGGTAGTCCGATTGCAACTGGCTCATCAGCCGCACCAGTGAAATCGGGCGCACCATCACGGACACGGTCCCTGCGTCCAGGCGCGATATGTCCAGCAGAGACTCGAACATCTCATTGAGATACAGCGCGCTGTCCCGTAGGCTGGACAGTCCCTCCTTCACCGCCTGGCCGTGCCCGGTCTCCTGCGGCTCCTGCAGGTGTCGCTGGTGGCTGGTGACTACCGATGAAAGGTACAGGTTGATGGCGTGCAGAGGCTGCCGAAGGTCATGGCTTACGGAGGCCAGAAAACGCGACTTGGCCAGCGTTGCCGAGATGGCTTCATCGCGTTTGCGGCTGACCTCTTCGAACAGCCGGGTGACCCGCTGCTGCAGACCCAGGCTGGTCCGAAACGTATGGGCCGCGCGGACTGCGAACAGCGTGGACACGCCGAGCACCAGCCCGAGCCCGAGGGTTGCGGCCACCAGATCGCGTGGGACCAGCGGCAGCAGCCACAAGCCCACCATGGCGCCTCCAATGCTGGGCCAGGCGTAGGCCAGGAAGGCAGGCAGATGCACACCGTAGGCGAACAGGCCTCCGAACAACAGCGCAAGATTGGCGAACATCAGGGCCGCCAAGCCTGCGGCGGACAGCATGTCAGGTAAGGCCGTCCAAGCGTAAGCAAACATCGACCCCGCCAGGCCGGAGGCCAACACCGCCACTCGCAGGAAGCGGGTCACTGCCGCAGGTTCCTGCGGCAGATGCTTGCGTGTAGTGAGCCACAAGGCCAGACGTAAGGCCCCCGCACAGCCCCCCAAAGCCAGCCACAGCACCAACCTGTCGTCGAAGCCCAGACCCCAATGCAGGTAGGCAAAGACAGCGCACACACCTGAAGTGCCCGTGAGTGCCACCCACAGCGCATTACGAATCTGCACGACCTGCGCACGCTGCAGGGCAGCCTGGTCCACGACCTCAGACGCCCTGGCTTCTGGCAGTCCTGGCAAGGGTGCCGCCGCGGGAGCGTAAGGGGCCGGATCGAGAGGCATGGGTTATTGGTTCATGAAGTAGACCTTAGTAGCATAAACTAAGGTCTAACATGGCGACTTCGGGTGCGGGATTCCAGACGCGTTTCGATACGGCTGCTGCAGCGGCCGTAGCGGCGCGTGAGCTTGCACGAGAGGCCAGACCGTCTGAGTCGGCCCGCCCGGACGTGGCGGTGGTGCGTGATCCATCCCTCATGATGGCTGAAATGGCCGAGGAGCTTGGATTCCTCAAGGCCGAAGAACTCGCCGGCAGTGAGGAGATCGATGGCGACCAGGATGCGGCCTTCGAGGACCTGATCAGTGAGCTGATCCGCGCCTCGCTCAAGGCCAGCAAGACGCCCGAGGCGCAGCTCAAGCAAGACGCGCAGGCGCTGCGCGACCGTCTGGTCCAGGCGAACATTGCTGCCTCCAACGGGCCAGGTCTCGACGAAGCCCTGCGCCGATTCACCGGCGGATCCAGCCAGCAGGGTCTGGCCTTGCTGGCTGAACTCATCCAGCTCGCCCAGAACGACCCCGACCTCCAGCGCCTGGGTTTCACCCGCCAGGCCTTGGAGGCCTTCGCTCAGGCGCACGAAGGGGGTCTGACATCGGCACTGAACATCGCCGATGTGCTGGAGCAGGCGCCTACGCTGGCTGAAGACTCGGCCCAGCGCATCCTGGGCCTGTACGAGCAGTCCATCGGCTCCAGCCAGAGCGTACTGCAGACCTTCCAGCGCCTGGGGCAGTCGGAAGGCATCACCACGATCAATGACTGGCGCGCCTTCCTCACCGAGGCCGTGGCGGCCGATCTGGCCAAGCAGACTTCGGGCGGCGAGAAGGCGCAGTTGCAACTCATCTTGCAGGAGCTCAAGGGCTTTCGCACCTTCAACACGCTGTCGCAGGGGCTGGAGCGTTTGCTGAAGTTCCTGCCGCGCGAAGACGGTCATGAGCCGCCGCGCCTGATGCAGTCCACGCTGGATTACATCGAGCAGCCGCTGCGCGAGTTTCCGAATTTCGAGGCCTTCGCCCAAAAGCTGGCGCTGGCCCGAAAGATCCTGTTCTTCCAGAACTTCCGCAACCTGCTGAAGTCTCTGCCTGACGACGCCTATGCCAGCCCCGAGCAGAAGGCAGGAACCCTGGTGCCGCTGCAAAAGCGTGTCGATGAGCTCACTTGGAGCGAGGACGTCTGATGACACTGCAGAAGCTCTCCGACATGCTGCGCGAACGCCAGGACATTCTCCTGGCGACTTTCGTGGTGTCGGTCATCTTCATGATGATCGTGCCGCTGCCCACCTGGCTGGTGGATGCCCTCATCGCCTTGAACATGAGCATCTCGGTGGTGCTGCTGATGGTGGCGGTCTACCTGAAGTCGCCGCTGGACTTCGCGGCCTTCCCGGCGGTGCTGCTGATCACCACGCTGTTCCGGCTGTCGATCTCCATCTCCACCACGCGTCTGATTCTGCTGGATGGTGACGCCGGCCACATCGTCGAGGCCTTCGGCGAGTTCGTGGTGGGTGGCAACCTGGTGGTGGGCATCGTCATCTTCCTGATCCTGACCATCGTCAACTTCGTCGTCATCACCAAGGGCGCTGAACGCGTGGCCGAGGTGGGCGCGCGGTTCTCGCTGGATGCCATGCCCGGCAAGCAGCTGTCCATCGACGCCGACATGCGCAACGGCGCCATCACCCAGACCGAGGCGAAGAACCTGCGCAACAAGGTGGCGCAGGAGAGCAAGCTCTTCGGCTCCATGGACGGGGCGATGAAGTTCGTGAAGGGCGACGCCATCGCCAGCATCATCATCGTCTTCGTCAACCTGCTGGGCGGGTTGGCCATCGGCACGCTGCAGCAGGGCAAGACGGCTGCAGAGGCGATCCAGCTCTACGCCGTGCTGTCCATCGGTGACGGTCTGATCGCGCAGATCCCGGCGCTGTTCATCGCCATCTGTGCCGGCGTGATCGTCACACGCGTGTCGGACGAGGGCAGCAAGAACGACCTGGCCGGCGACATCGGAGCCCAGGTGATGGCGCAACCCAAGGCGCTTTCTATCGGTGCCGCGATGTTGCTCGTCTTTGCCATCGTGCCAGGCTTCCCGGCGCCGGTCTTCTTGATTCTGGCGGCCGTGCTGAGCCTTCCAGCGGTGCTGGCCTACATGAAGAAGCGCAAAGGGGTGGTCGCCCGCAAGGAGCCATCCAAGCCCTTGGAGCCGCTGGTCACCCCCCAAAAGGAACAGCTCAACCGGCAAGACTTCGCTGTCGAGCAGGACGACATCTTCTCGCCGACCACGCAGTTGCTGGTGGAGTTGTCCTCCAGCCTGGAGCAGCACCTGTCGAGCTACAACCTGCGCGCCGAGATCAACAAGGCCCGGCTGCAAATCTATTTCCGCCTGGGCGTGAGCCTGCCGCCCATCGAGGTGCGGCGTGGCGAGGGCCTGCCGGATAACCACTACCGCATCTTCGTGGCGGAGATTCCTTCAGCCGACGGCGAGGTGCTGCCCAACCACCTGCTGATCTTTGACGACGCTCGCAACCTGGAGCTCTACGACATCCCCTACGTGGAGAAGGATGAGCTGGTCCCACGCATGAAGGCTATCTGGGCCGATCGCAAGCACGAGGCACAGCTCAAGTCAGCCTCCATCCGCTACCGCACCGAGCTGGAGGCCATCACTTACCACGCCGAGTTCGTCTTCGCCAAGTACGTGGGGCAGTTCATCGGCATCCAGGAAGTGCGCCAGGTGCTGACCCGCCTGGAAGGCAAGTACCCCGATCTGGTCAAGGAAGTGCAGCGCATCGTCCCCATCCAGATGATGACGGAGCTGCTCAAGCGCCTGGTGCAGGAGTTCGTCTCCATCCGAGACCTGCGCGCCATCCTCTCGGCCATGATCGAGTGGGGCGCCAAGGAGAAGGACCCGGTGGTGCTGGTCGAGCACATCCGCATTGCGCTGAGCCGACAGATCAGCCACCAGTACGCGGCGCGCAACAACGTGCTGTCGGGCATCTTGCTGGATGGCGAGATCGAGGAGACGGTGCGCAACGCGATCCGCCAGACCTCGGCGGGCAGCTATCTGTCGCTCAGCCCTGACATCTCCAAGCGCATCGTCCAGCGTGTGCGCGACAAGGCCCTACCGGTGCTGGCCAACGGCTCGCCGGTAAGCCTGATCACCGCCATGGACGTGCGCCGCTACATCCGCCGAATGATCGAGAGCGAGCTGCCTGAGCTGCCGGTGCTCTCTTACCAGGAACTGGCCAACGACATCACCCTGCAGCCGGTGGCGCGGGTGACGGCCTGACCTGCCAAGCTCAACGTTCACCGTTCCCAACCCCGTCACAACACCCCAACCCCTGAGGAGACCTCATGCAAGCCGCACGCAATCTGATCAAGGAACTGGGCCGCCACATCGGCCTGGACACGCTCGAACTCGACGACAGCGGCCAGTGCACCCTGGCCTTTGATGAGACCATCGTCCTGACCTTCGTCGGCGATGCCGACGACGGCCTGAACGTGGTCAGCTATGTGGGGGAACTCACCGCCGACAACGCGTCAGCTGCCCCGGGCCTGCTGGCACGCAACTTCGTGCCCAACGGCCTGGGCGGTGGCCGCGTGGCCATGGAGCCGGACAGCCCGCGCGTGGTGCTGGTGCACCGCTGGGATGGCGTTCGCACGGACCTGAGTTCCTTCACTGCCAGCCTCGAGAGCTTCGTCAATGCAGTGGAGCAGGTGCGCGGGGAGCTGGAGTCGCCCCAGGCCGCCACCTCATCCAAGGCGTCCGCAGCCGGGCGTACGGAGGTCCCACCCCCGGGCTCTTTCGCCTGAGTCGACGACCGACAGGAGATGAGATGACCACCGCCAGCGATGAGGACATGCTGCGCGAAGCGCAAGCCAAGCTCCAGCACTGGGAAAACTACGTGACCGACCAACAGCGTGAGCGGCAGGCCGCTGCCGGCAGGATGCAGGCCCTCATGGACGAGTCGGGCTTGAGCGCACGGGGCGTTAACCCCTTGGCGCCGGAGTTCGGAGAGATCGCGCATGACCTGGAGTTTCAGCGTCAACTCAGTCTGCACCACGGCCTGAAGCTCGATGAAGCGCTGCCGGTGGACACCAGCAAGCCCGATGTGTCCCGCTGGCGCCAACGCACGCGGGCCATGAAGGTGTGATGGGTCATGGTGTCTGACAGGCGTTTCGAAGGGACGTGCTGCCCGTGACATCGTCAGTTTGAAGCGCGAAGGGCATGAAGCCGGTATCCCACGCCATCACGGACGTCCGACACTTTCTGGGCGTCCTCCAGCAGGCCCAGGCCGAGGGCCTGCATGTGCGGCTGGGGCCGGGGGGGCGTTCTCTTGTGGTGACTGACGGCCAGGGTTACCGGGGCGGCTCAGGGGCAGCACAGGCTCGCCGCGAGCAGCAAGCCGTGGCGGGCCGGCTGAACGAACTGGTCACGCAGCAGGTCTGGAGTCTGTTCTATGGCACGGGCACGGAGGCAGGCCGCTCACTGCTTCGCCGTGAAGCCCGCCTTCGGTCGAACGAATTCGAAGCGCCAGTCTCCAAGCACAGCCCCTCCGAGCTTCGATCGTTGCAGGGGCTGGCCTACTCGAAGCTGGTCGAGGGCTCGCCTGGCTTCCTGCAAGAGTTGCAGGGCAGCCTCGCCGAGTTGGAGCGTTACGCGAACCAGGCGGGTTTGGGCGGGCTGGCCGACTTCGCCCGTCGCTCCTCTCACGCGTTGTCAGACTCAGCGTCCACGCCCCAAGCCTTGCTGGCCCGTATGGTCGAGGACGTTCTGCCCCTGATCAATGAGTTTGGCTACCTCGGCAGCGTGTCCGGAGGAGGCCAGGACGCACGGTTCCGGGAGATGATGGAAAAGCTGGCGCGCGCCATGATGCTTGCCGCTGGACCGCTGGATGACGCTGCCCGGCTGGAGGATCTTGATGCGGACGAGGCGTCCAGGCGGCAGGTCGAGCACGGCTTGGACAACCTGCGCCTGGACCGTGCCAAGACCCTCAGCCGAGCCGATGCGGCGCGCATGATCGCTACCCAGGAGGGGCGGCATCTGCTGGAGCAGCATCTCGATCAGGCCATGATCGCGGCGAAGACGGCGCTGCGTGAGACCGCACCCACACCGGATGAGGACTCCCGCAAGTTGCACAGCGAGCTCGGCCGTGCCCAAGATCGGCTCACGAGCCGTGGCAGTGGGCAGGCCGATGCCCAGCGCTGGGAGGCCGCGATGGCCATCGCGGAGGCGCACCGCAAGGAGTTGGAGGAACGCTCACAGCAGCATGAAGTCCAGCAGGGTGGGGAAACGTCGCCCATGCGCAGCCTGTTCGACCGCTTCAGCGACGTGCGCCAGGCGTTGCAGCAGTGGCTGAAGGGCGCTGAAGGTCCAAAGGGCGAGGGTGGTGACAGTGCTGCACATCAGGCTGACTCAGGCGAGACCCGGACAGATCGGTCTCAGGCCGGTGAACGAGGCCCCATCCATGCGCGCGACGGCTGGCGCGCGCCGCAGTGGACGGAAGCCGCAGCCGAGGCCGGGCATGTCAAGTCTGGACAGCAGGTACGGCAGGATCTCGATCAGTTGGCAGATCAGATGTCGCGCACCCTTGATGATGCGCTGCCTGCCATCATGGGCCTGGTCCGCCAGATGGCGCCGTCCGCTTCTCCTGGCGCTGTGCGCGCCGGTCTGCACCCAGCATCAGGCAACCCTGATGGCGACGGGGACCGCTACCGGGCCCTGGCAGCGGCGTACGCCCTGGCCTTGTCAGAGATGGAGTACGTCCATCGCCTCAGCAGCCGGGATCGCCTGCGCGCCGCCTGTCAGCACATCGTGCCCCACCTCGGCGCGCTGGACCGCCTCATGGCCGCTGCTGCTGCCATGGACGATTACAAGACCGTGGAGCGTCTCTTTGCGCTGCGAAAGTGCCTGATGCAGGCGCATGGCAGTGTCCAGCCGCCCTATCTTGCTTTCCAGATGGTGCCTCTGCCTCCGGAGCTGTTCAGGGAGATTGGCCGCTGCGCCGCGGCGTCCGCCCTGGGCGTGTCTTCGTCAAGCGCAGACACGGCCGAGCTGCCAGGTCAGCGCAGCGCGCTGGAGCTGATGAAGGCCTCCGGGGACGTGTTGCTGAAGACGGTCAAGGCACTGCTGGCCTTGCTGCAAGGCGCAGATGCCGGAGCATTGGCCAGCCGCGGCTTCGGCCCGGTCTTGAATGTGGTGATGCAGCGACTGGGGGGCGAGACGCTGAACGGTCAGGCCGGCAGCGCCGCATCGCCGGAAGCGCTTCGGCTGGCGCACGCCCTGCTGCAAGCGATTGAGCCTGAAATTCGTTTTGCGTTGAGCAGCACCGCTTCTTCGCAGGAGCAGGCCTTGCTGCATGCCTTGTTGACGGTGCTGGTGCAGACGTCAGGGTCAGCTGCCGCTGACCGCGTGAGGTAGCCGCGCCACAGAAGCTCCGCGCGAGGCGATCAAGGCGCGCTCAAGCCGCCTTGCGCATGGCGCGCACGAACTTGGAACCTGCCAGGTCGTCCAGTACCTTGGCGTCGGCGCGGGCCTGGGCCACCGCCAGCTTGCGGCGCTCTGCGCGGATGAGCTCCTGCAGCGCGTCCAGCTTCATGCGCTCGATGTTCAGGCGCAGTTGCGCCTCCACCACGGCCTTCTTCGCGGCCTCCAAGGCCTTGGTGGTCTCGGTGACCTGCGCCTTGAAGTCCTCGACCTTGGAGCGCAGTCGGGTCTCTTCATGGACCTTGTCCTGCAGGAACTCTCGGCTGACGAGGTGGTCGATGCAGTCGGTGTACAGCTGCTCGATGAGATTGGGCAGCCGCTGGCGGTAGTCGGCCAAGGCCTGCTGCGCCTTGGCCAAGGCCTGCTCAGCTTCTCGCTGGCGCTGCTGCGCGCGTCGCAACTGATCCTGCGCTTCATCCACCCGGCGAACGCGGATGCCTTCAACTTCGCGGAGTGCGCGGATCTCGCTCATGGGCGACCGGTGGCGTTGATGCGGTTCATGCCGTCCGTGTCAAGGCATGAAGATGACGTGGTGCTCATCGCCCGAGGGTCTCCTGACCCTGGGGTCCAGGCCGGGCTTGGGCAGGGTCTCCCAGGCCTTGCGGCTGAGCGTGCCGAACAGCCGCAACTGCTGTCGCCATTCGGCTTGCGGCAGCGAGATCGGGGGGACGCGCCAGGTCAGGCGGTAGAGGCTGGAGTTGGCTGGGTCCTGCAGGATGGCGCAGGGCAGGTGGTGCAGGGCATTGCGGTTGAAGACCAGCGCCTCGCGCAGAAACTGCGCATATCCCGACGACGTGACGGGCATGGGCCAGGGCTCCGACAGCACCAGCGCGTAGGCCGTAGGGTCGAGCTCCTGCGTCACAACGTTGAGAGTGGCGTCTTCGGGCAGGCGAAGGCGGTAGCGCACGGCACCGCCGTCCTGCGTGCGGCGAATGCCGCGGCGCTGCGCCAACTCGTCCATGAAAGCAGCAAAAGTGGACACGATCAACGCTCCGTCGGTGATACACGGCGCCAGGCGCTTGCGGTGCCACGCATCATCGGCCGCCAGAAGGACTGGACTTGTCGCCGCTCTGCACGCCCAGTCGCGCCAGTTCGGCCTTGATGGAGCTCACATCGGCTCGGGTGCGTTCCAGCGCTTCGCGCACGGCGCTGTTGCCCTGCGAAGACTCTTGTTCCAGGCGCACCAGCGTTCTCTCGGCCCGCAACAGTTCGGCTTCCAGGATGCGCCGCGCATCTCGGTCTCGAGCGGCTTGCGTGGGCTGGTCTATCTTGCTGCCCGGAGGAGAAGCGACGGCGCCGGTACTGGGCGCCGTGCTGCGCCCCGGTGTGGACCCGTTGGCGGGCCGGGACAGCGGGGCACCGCTTGTGCTGGGCAGTCGGCCCAACGGGCTGCCTGGTGGGCGCCAGATGGGGTCATCGGGGTTCCAGCCCGCCGCGGGATCCTCCTCGGCTTGGGAGGTTTGGGAGGAGGAACCGCCTTTTCGGCTGTCCTGGGGGGCTCTTGAGCCGCCTTCCGCGCCGCGGTCTGGCTGGTCTGCTGGTCCGCCCTCTTCGGTCCGCACCACGCCCATGGGCGCCGGGACCGGCACCACCACAGTGGGCTGGGTGGGGGCGTAGAGCTGTACCGACTGTCCGTTCGGGCCTGTTGCGCTGCCTTGGTCAGCCGGTGGCGGATCGGCGCGTCGCGGCGTGAGCCCTGTGCCTCTGATGAGTTCGGGCACGCGTTCCAGCACGCCGTGGCTGGCCGGGTCGATGCGGTTTTCCGGGTCCGGCGCCTTGGTGTCGGCCGAGTCCTCGCCCAGCAGTCTTGGCCGCACCACGTAAATGCGTACGTATTGCTCGTAGTCATCCGAGCGGGAATTGGTCAACGCCCCGAGCAAGGGGATGTCCTTGATGATGGGCAGCCCTGACACGCGATTGACACGCTTGCGCACCACCTGTCCGCCAATGACCAGCGTGTCGCCGCCTCGCACCACGGCCTGGGTGGAGATTTGGTTCTCCAGCGTCCTGGGGAGGTTGTCCACGGTGGCGGCCTGGCTGGCGTCGACCGAGCCGTCCTGTACGCTGATCAGCAGCCGTATGCGGCGGTCCAGCGCTGCGCCACCGCCTGCCTGCGCCACCAGAGGTGTCACGCGCAGCAGCGTCTCTGCCGTCACCCGGGTGAGCGAGGCGTCCTGGTTGCCGGTGACCTTCACAAAGAAGTTCTGGCGCGCAGAGAACGTGGCTTCCAGGTTGTTCAGCGTCACCACAGACGGCACCGTCAGCACCTCGGAGTCGCCCTGGGTCTCCAGCGCGCGTATCTGCGCCAACAGCTGCACGCCACGCGCTGCCTGCAAGATGACGTTGGCGCCGGAAGGCACCAGCCCGCCCGGGTTCAGCGTTCGGGTGACCTGGGAGTTGTTGGTGCCCGTTGCACCTGCAGCCGCCGCCGTGCCCGCCCAGCTCAGACCCAGGCCGAATTCATCGAGCCGGCTGGCGCGGATGTCGATGATGAAGGCGTCGATCTGCACCATGTCAGCGGCGCGGTCCAGCACTTCCACCAGGGTCTTGTAGGGTTGCAGCATGCTGGCGCGGTCGCGCACGATCAGCGCATTCATGCGGGAGTCGGCGATCACGGCAGGTTGGCGGCTGGAGTTTGGCGCTGCCGCCGCCGGCCTGCCCTGCCGGGACACTGCGTCCTCGCCAGTGCCTTGCGCTTGTCGTCCGCCGGCCAGCGGCTCAAGCCTGGATACCCGGCTGGCGGTGTCTGGTGCAGGCGTCTGCGGGCCACTTCCATCTGGTGACCCGATACCCGTGAACTGCCGGAAGAGGGTGGCCACGCCCGGTATGGTCACCGAGGATGACCCCACCGTCAGCCTCTTGTCGTCCACGTATGCGTGGTTGAGCCTGAACACCATGAGGCTGAATGGTTCCGAGGTCCCGTCTTGCACGCTGCCCAGGGAGAGGCTGTCAGGCTGACTGGCGAGCCGCGCTCGCTGACGGCCGGCCTCCTGCTCTGCGCGCGCAGCCTGGGCTGCAGCCTGCTGCTGCGCGATCACCCGCTGAACAAAGTCCACCAGCGCAGGCAAACGCGGGGCGGCCACCTGATTGAGCCAACCCTGCAGGCCAGTGACGGTGATCTCCTCCTTCCTGGAGGTCACCGAAATCTGCGTTCCCATTTCCTCGAACTCTCGCCTTGCCAGTGCCGCCACGCGGAATGCCACCGTGGCGTTGGGGGCAGCGAATTGCAGCGCGCGGGCGTCTCGGTCACTGCCCAGAAAAACGCCGTCCTTCCCCAACGCCCAGTTCAGCCGCAACGCGGCACTGAGCTCGCGAATGAAGCTCAGACCGTCGCTCCCGGCAATCTCGCCGTTGACGGGCAGATCACCCACCCCTGGAGACAGGATCAGCCGCACGCCCAGCGCTGGCTCCACTTGCCGCTGAATGTCTGACAGCGGGCGGCCTGAACTCACGAGCCGCAGGGGCTGGCGCGACAGGGTGGGCAGCAGGGTGCTCAAGTCCGCTGCTGAAGCCAGCGCAGCGCTTCCCGCATTGGGTGATACCGGCGGCGCCGTGGTTGCCGCGGTGCTGGCAGGAGGCAACGCCGAGGGTGTGACCGCTGAAGCTGCAAGCGCCGGCGCCGCGCTGGCCATTGCAGGGGCAGCCGATGGCGGGGCGGCCGAAGCCCGGGGAGTTGCCTGCGCCAGGGCCGTGGCGGGAGGGTTCTTCAGCTTGGTGCGCTCTGCGCGTTCCCTGGCTTGGGACTGCGTTTGTGCTTGGGCCTGTACGGCCAGAAGGCAGCACAGCGTGACAAATGCGAACTCGCGCACCCACCTGCCCGCGCCGAATCGAGGGCCTGCAGGCCCCCCCTGGCGGTGGTCTGTTTTGGTAACTGCTGGGTAAGTCAGGGGGAGCAAAGCCGTGTATCGGTCAAAGCGCGAAGGTAAAACTATACTTTAGTGTAAGAGTCTTTAGTAGCAAATGCTGCGTCCAGTGCATGCCCCGCTCCTGAAGTCCACCGGAAACAGGCACCGTTTGTCGCGCCCTGTTTGCAAGGAAGTCGCGCACTTGGATTTACTTTTGCCGAGGAAAGACGCCTGTGAATCAATCCAGGCGCCTGAAAGATTTGTAAAGCACCCTTCGCGCCCAGCATGGCTGGCGCAAAGTGCTACTTTAGTATTGAATCAGTAGCCCGGCTCTGAAGCCTGCCGGCCCAAGACGCCTCAGCCCAGCCTTCACCATGACCGTCATCGCCCTGTCCACCAACGCGACCATCCAGGCTTGGGAGCTTGACCACGAGAACGCCGATCTGATGGTCAACGGCGCCACCCTGGTGGGCACAGCGGCGGCGGCCTATTTGTTCGGGCAGGCGTTGCGCACGGTGGACTTGTCCGTTTTCGGCGCCGCTGGGCAGGAGCGCTTCTTCCGGCAGGACGCCCTGCTGGAATTCCCCCCGGGCAGCGGCGAGCGGGTGTCGCTGGCCGAGGTGTCCGATGCATTGCGCTACAAGTACAGCATCGACCCGCTGGTGGAGTTTTCCAGCGGCGTGGGTCTGGCGGGCTATTCGCTGGCCGATGTCAACGGCATCCTGGGCGAGCTCAACGCCGAGTTCGGCCAGAACTTCACCCTGCCGCTGCTGAACCGCGCCTCCGCCACCGAGACCGTCTTCATCACGCAGGATCTGCCGGCGGCGCCGCTGTCGCAGATTCTGGACGCCGCCGGGCGCGCGGCGCTGGTGAGCCTGGCGCGTACGCTGCGCTCCAACTTCTTGCTGCAGCCTTCCTTGCTGGAGCGCATGAACTCGCCCGCCGGCCTGCCGCTGGACGAGGCGGTGTTCAACCGGCCGCCCGCCGCACCGATCAGCGCCCGCGCGCTGGTGGCCGAGTTCAGCGCCCAGGTGGGCGTGGACATGGTTGCGGCCCTGCCGGACGTCTTTGCCGACGGCTCGCTGGAACTGAGCGACGTCAACACCCTGCTGGCCGCCGCTCGCGAGGCCGACCCGTCCACGGCGCTGGAGTTGGTCACCCTGGCCACACCCGACCCGGTGTTCGTGGGCTCAACCGGCCACCGCTACCTGGGTGGTGAAGCCGTGCTGGCCTTTCTGGGCCAGGCCCTCACCACCTTGAACCGCGATGCGCGATCCGGCCTGTATTTCGCGCTCGACGACGCTGTGCTGTCCAACCCCCTGGGGCTGGCGGCCGACGAAACGCTGTCGATCCAGGAAGTGGCTGCCCGCCTGAAGGCCCGCTACGGCATCGATCTCGCACCCATGCTCGCCCAGCAGGGCGACTATTGGTCCATCCGGGAGGTCAACGGGCTGATCGCCAGCATCAACACTGAACTCGGCCACACCGAGTTCCAGGCCTTGGCGCCTGTGGACGAATTGGTCGGTGCCTCGCCCGACTTGAACGCGGCATATGGCCTCGCGATGTCGACGGCGTTGGGATCGGCGGCGACCAGCTCGCCCTTTAGCGCTTCGTGGAATCAGGCCATGCCAGGCCCAGTGGGCGCCAACCATGAGTTATTCAACTGGCAAGCTTCCCCAGGCAGCACCCGGCTGAACCTTTACAAACTCAACACCAGCCTGGCCACGGTCAGCAATGGCGCGCTGCTGGATGGACTTCCTGTTCTCTGGGGCACTTCTGCGAGTGACAGCAGGACCTTTGAAGGAACTCATGCCCTGGATGCCTCCACAGGCGTCGGGCTTGACGCTGCCATCTTCGAGGATCCAGAAGGGTCCGGAGCTCGCGTGACCTTGGAGCAGCTCTCTGAAGCCCTGGCGCGCCTTTATTTCGGTGACCCTTCATCGGGCCGCACAGGGGGCAGTCGCAGCCTCGTGGATTGGTTCAAAGGCACGGGTCAGTTTGCCGAGGGTGGCGGTTACACGCGCTGGGCACAGTTCGACCCGAGCATAGTTACAAACAACTTCGACGGGGTCTATGCCGCTTACTCCATCAAGCAGGGGTATTCGTCGTGGGATGGCACTCGCTACCTGGCGCCAGGTGAAGAAGCCCGGTTGCGAGGGCGCCCCGTGGTGTCGGAGTACTCCCTCCAGCAGGCGATGTTTGCGCTGTACTGGGCGAACTACCCAGTCGCGCCGGTTTCCTTGGCAACCCCGACATACCCGCCACTGACAGACAGTGTTGACATCAATCTGGCCAGCCCCGTTCAGATGGCCCAGCTCGCTCATTCGGCGACCGGGCTCCTGAACCACACCAGCGCCAACGTCGCTCGAAGCGACATCTCCACCGCCGCCATCCAGGCCGCCGCTGTCGCCACCGTGGTGCAACCCGAAACGGTGCTGAACGACCAGGTGGCCGAAATCCGCCGCCAACTTGCGGCGCGCACGCCCTTGCAGGCAGCCGGTCTGGCGCTCGCCGCCAATGACCTCAACCGCGCAGGCACCCTGACGCTGGGTCGGTCGATCATCGCCAACCTGCAGGAAAACGCCGACCTGCTGACACGCCTGTCGTTTGACGCCGGCATCGGGCTGGACGAGCCTGTCTGGCGTGACGCGGATGGCACTTACCGCAGCCTGGGCGAATGGCTGGACGCCGCCGGGCTGCGAACGCGCATGCTGCAGGCATGGCCGGCCCTGGCCACCGACGGTCTGGACTACAACGCCCTGATCCGCCTGCTGGTCACCGCGCGAGAGCTCAACCCCAGCCGCCTGGACGAGCTGGACTTCACCCACCCGTGGATGCAGGCCTACGAGACGCGCAACCTGCGCTTCAGCGGCGCCAGCGCGGCGCTGCTGCGGGTGGCCGACAGCCTCTTTGCCCTGCCGGCCTCGCAAAGCCGCAACACGCCCATCGCGGCCGATGCGCGGCTGTTTGCCGACCCGACGGACGCCACCGGCACGCGCCGCCTTTCGTTGCAGGACTTCAGCCACCTGCTGGTGCGCTTGCTGGGCACTGACCCGCTGCCCACCCAGCCCCAGTGGTACCTGCAGGATCTGGAGCGCGCCGTCCAGACGCTGTATGCCGCCGCGCAGCCGCCAGTGGCCGCTCCGGGTCGCATCCAGAGCGAGGCCATCACGGCCAGCGAACTGGTCAGCTTCCTCAACGGCCTGGCACCGGCAGCCGCAGCCACCTTCGGCTCGGATGTTTTCGATGCCCGCGCCCCTCTGTTCAACGCCCTGGTGAACGGCGCCACAGTCAGCCGCAGCTTCCGTGATTTGCTGGCTGCCTTCGGCACCGCCACCGGCAAGGACCTGGCCCCCCGCCTGGAAGCGCTGGGCATCCTGCGCGACGGGGAGCAGGTGCAACTGCGCGGCCTGAACGAGCTGCGTGCCTGGGTGGCAGCTCAGCTGCCGGGGCAGGTCAGCACCGCGGCGCTGCCCGTCACCGGCACGCCAACGGCGGTGGATGCCACCGTGGACTACGGCGCTGTCATCGCCGCCACGCGGGAAGACGCCTGGGGCCTGGGCGCGCTGCAGCGCCTGATGGCCGAGTGGGCGCTGGTGCCCTCGGCCAGTCACGCCACGCAGTGGCCGCGTTGGCAGGCCCGCCTGGCCGAGCTGCTGCGCGTGCTGGACGCCACCACCGAAGGCCCCACCGGCCTGGGGCTGGATGCGGCCACCGACAGCGCGCTGCGCGGCCTGCTCAACACCTCCACACCGCCGGAGCTCTTTCCGGGTGGCCCGGCGGTCATGGCCTGGCTGCGCAGCTTTGACCAGAACGCCGCCGCCACGCTGGCCGAGCTGGACCGCAACCTGCGCCACCTGGACCAGGCCCTGGCCAGCACCGCCTACGCCCAGAACGCCGCGCAGACGGCCCTGACGGCGCGGCGCACGCAGCTGGCCGCCGACCGGGCAGCCTTCGCTGAGGCGCGCACCGTGGCCAGCCGTCTGCTGGCCTCTGGCAGCACCTTGGGTACTTTCACCGCGGCGTTGGCGGCCGAACGCAGCGTTGCCAGGGGCAATGATGTGCTGGCCTGGCTGGACCGTTTCGATGTGCCCGCGGCGGCTCTGACCGATGCCGACTACCGCAGCGCCTCGGCCGGTTTGGACACCTTCGACTTTGCCCTGTGGTCCACCGGCAGACCGGCAGGCACCCTCACCAGCACCGCTGCTCTGGCTGGCCTGGCCAGCGCCGCCAGCGACTGGACCACCGCCACTCAAGCCACTGTGGCCTGGCTGGATGGCCTGGTGGCCACCACCTTGCCGCGTCTGCGGCCGCAATTGGTGGCCGCCGCCGCCCTGGCCGACGCGCTGGCCGATGCCGACCCCGCCAACAACGCGCTGGCGGTGGCGCGTACGGCCGCACAGGCCCGCGTGGACCGGCTGGACGCCTTGTCGGCCGCCGCCATCCGCCTGGGCTCGGTGCGTACCGACCCGGACGCCTTTCGCACCGCGCTCACGCGCGAGGCCTCGGCCTTGGGTGTGAGTGACATCCTCGCCGAGCTGGCCCGCTACGATGTGCCCTCCGCCGAGCTGTCCACACCGGCTTACCAGACCAGCCCCACGGCTGTCGAGTACTTCGATGTCACCGCGTTCTGGGTCCTCGGGCGCGACGGCGCCGCTGGCGGCCTCAACGGCACGCCAGCACAGCTCGATACCGTGGTCCTGTCGGCCAACCAGCGCTGGCTGGACGACACCAGTCCCGTGCTGGCTTGGGTCGACCAGGTGCGCAGTCGCCTCGTGGCGATGCAGCAGGTCACGGACGACACGGTGTCTCGCCTGCGCACGGTGTGGGCCGAGCCCGCCACATCGGCCGGCGATATAGCCAACCTGGAGGCAGGTATCGACGTGCTGCTCCAGGCCCGCGCAGAGCAGGCCGCGCGGCTGACGGAGATTGACCGCCTGCTGGCGGTGCGTGCAGACGCCAGGGCCCTGCAGGCTGAACTCCTGGAACTGCAGGGCGAGCTGGGTGCACCATTGCTGCAGGTCTGGAATGCTTACGACGTGGTTCCGGCCACCTTGCAGCCGGGTGGCCCGTACACGACGGGCAGCATTGCCGGGGTCTGGACGCCCGACCTTTCGCTGGCGCAACTCGATGCGGCAGCGTCGGCGCCCTATGGGGACGATGCGGTGCTGACCGACGCCTACGCCCGCTGGAACGCGGCTACCCCCGCTCATGGGGACTGGCGCGCCTGGCTGGGCGCGCTTGTCACCCGCACGGCCGCCCTGCAAAGCGAACTGGCGGTCGATCAGGCCACCCTCGCGGTTCAGCGCGCCAGCCTGGGCCTGAGCGCCGCCACCCTGCAGCAGATTGACCAGGCGCAGTGGCGCATTGCCGCTCGCCTGGAGCAGGTGCGCGCCGTCAACGCCAGTGCCCAGCGTTTGGCCGCCCTGGTGGATCAGCCAGCGGCTTTCAATGCGCAGTTGGTGCTCGAGCGCAACCGGCTCGGCCGTCACGCCGTCACCCACTTCGATTGGGCACAGTGGCAGTCTGCCCAGACGGGTGTGCCAGCAGGATGGAGCGACTCGACTGTGCAGGCGGACCTCACCGCTGCCCCAGGCAAGTGGGCCGACGAGATCAGCGAGGTCAGTGATTTCCTGCAGCGTTTGGTCAACACCACCTGGCCCGCCTTGCGTGTGGAGTTGGTCCGCAGCCAGCAGGCGCAGACGGCCCTGGCCCAGGCGCCGGGTCACACGGCCGCGGAACGGCAGGCCCTGATCGATGGTGCAGGGGCCACTGTGGCGCAGATGGCCCGTCTGGATGCCTTGTCTGCAGCGGCTGGTCGCCTGGTCACCTTGCGCGCCGACCCGGCCGCCTTCCAGACCCGCCTGAACACCGAGCGTGATCTGCTGCGTGCTGCCGGCCACCTGCCGGCCACGGGGGCGGCCGATGTGCTGGCCCTCATGTCCGAGTTCGATGTGGATGCCGCATCGCTGGCTACGAGCACAGCCCTGCCGCTGAGCAGCACGTTCGATCTGGGTGCCTACTGGGCCGACAAGGGCACCTTGCCCACACCGGCATTGACCGATACCCCGGCCTTGGCTGCACACGCCGCCTGGTCGGCATCCGTCGGTCCGACCGTCACCTGGCTGACCGGCCTGCGCGATCGCATCTCGGCCACGCTGCCCGTCATCGACGATGCACTCGTCCGCTTGGAAACCGCCTGGAACCAGCCCGCCAACGCCGGCGTGCAGACGGCGATCGAGCAGGCCATCGCCAGCCTGCGGCAGGATCGTGAACTCCACCTGACTCGCCGTGCGCAGGTCGACCGACTGCTGGCCGCGCGCAACGACGCCCTGGCTTTCCCGGCACAGATCGTCCAGGAACGGGCCCTTCTGGCTGACGTCGATCTGCTCAAGGCGCTGGACGGCTTCGACGTCACCACCGACCAACTGACGGGTTCGGGCATCTTCACCCGCGCATTGAGCGGTCTGGCCTCGGTGCGAATCCCCGATTTCGCCGCGGCCCGCGCGGTCGGGGGCACACCGCCGGCAGACGACACCGAGATCCTGGCTGCCGCCAGCAACTGGGATACGGACACACAAAGCCTGCGCCTCGCCTTGCCGACGCTGGCCACGCGGGTCGAGGCCGTGCGGGCGGACCTTGCTGCCAGCCTGGCCGCCCTGCAGGTGCAGATGGATCTGCCTCGCACCAGCGACTCGGAGCGTGCCGACCTGCAAGCCGCCTGGCACCAGGCGCAGGCACGGCTGCAGGCCTTCGAGCGTCTGGCCACCGCAGCGGCCCGCCTGAACAGCTTGCGCTCTCAGCCGGCTGCGTTCACCGCCGCCGTCGCCGAGGAACGCGAGGCCTTCAGCCCCGTGGCCCTGGCCGGCTTTGACTGGGCCTCCTGGCAGACCGCCGGCCTGGTGGGATCAAGCACTTACAACGACACCGCCACTGTGGTCGCCTTGAGCGGCGCCCAAGCCGCCTGGACGGCGGGCGTGCAGGCGCAAGCCACCTGGCTGGAGAGCCTGATCACCAGCACCTGGCCCGCCCTGCGGCAGGAGCTCACGGCCGATCGCACCCTGCTGCAGACGCTGGCCTCCGCCACCGTGGGCGACGCGGCCACGCTGGCGGCGCTGAACCAGCGCATCCAGGGGCTTGATGCCCGCCTGGCCCAGATCCAGGCCTATGACGGCGCAGCGCGCCGACTGCGAGAAGCGCTGGCCGATCCGGTTCGCTTGGCCCAGGTGCTGCAGCAGGAGCGCGCCGCCATGCTGGCGGCCGACCCGCAGCACGACGGTGACGTGCTGGCTGCCCTGGCCCGTCTGGCCGTGCCCGCCAGTCAGTTCACCCTGCCCGCCAACGATTTGCCGGTGACCTCGCCCCAGGTCCTGGACCTGGCCGCCTTCTGGGCCGCCGGCAGTCCGGGGGCCACCACCGTCAGCGACGCGACGCTGACCACCGCCAACACTACCTGGGCCAGCGCGGTCCAGCCCGCGCTCACCTGGCTGGACCAGGTGCGCACCCGTGCCACCGCCGCGCTGCCGGTCATCGAAGACGCCTTGGCCCGCCTGGCTGACGCGCGCCGCCGCCCCGAGGCGCAGGCCGGCGACCACGCCGCGCTGCAGGCCGAAATTACCGCGATGGAGGCCTACCGGGCCGATGCCCAGCGCGTGCTGGCGCGCATCGACACTCTGCTGGCCACGCGCCAAGATGCCGCCGCTTTTGGCGCCGCCTTCCAGGCCGAGCGCGACCTGGTGCTGGCGCGGGGCGGCAGCTCCGTCATGGCCGAGTGGGCCGGATGGGATATCGCGCTGGTGAAGATCGCCGCGCCTGGCGGCCAGACACGTCTGGTGGCCGGGGTGGCCGTGCCCACTCTGTCCGTGGAAGCGGCAGCGGCACGCCAGATCGCCCCCTTCCAGAACGACACCAGCGTGCTGGGCGCCAACGCGGCATGGTCCACCACCTCCGCGCCGGCCCGCCAATGGCTGGACCGTCTGGCCGGCCGCGTGGCCGACACCCTTGCGGATTTGCGCAACGGCTTGAGCGCCCTGCAAGCCCAGGCCGCCTGGCCACGCGCCACCGCAGCCAACCGGGCGGCGCTGGAAGCCGCCACACTGACGCTGCAAGACCGCCTGGCCCGCGTCGAGCAAGCCGCCCAGCAGATCGGCACTCTGCGCAGCGTGGCCACCCAGCCGGCAGTGCTGGCCGCGCGCCTGAGCATCGAAAAGACCGCCGCCGGCGTGGATGACCTGTTCTCTTCCTGGGCTGATCTGGACATCGACGCCGCTGCACGCGCGGCGTACCGCCAGAACGTCCCGGTCGCCTTGGTCGTGTTCGACCTCAGCAAGTGGGACGGTGGCGGCCGTGTTGGCATGCCGGTGCAGGGCGACAGCCTGGCACTGGCGCCCGCATTGGCGGACTGGAACCAGCGGCAAGCGGTGCGCCCATGGCTCGCGCAGTTGCAGACGCGCGTGAGCCAATCGCTTGACAGTTTTGCGGCGGACATCGCTCTGCTCGAGGGAGTGCGGGTTGCCGGCACGGCCGACACCGCGGCCATCGACGCGGCGCTCACGCGGTTGCGTCAGCAAGTCGGTGCCTTCACCCAGGCCCAGCAGACCGTGGTGGCGCTGCGCGCAGCGGTGTCTCCCCAGGCCTTCGAGCAGGCCATCGCCAGCCGCAAGGCCGCACTGGGCCTGCCTGCCAGCTTCGACCTCCTGGCTGATCTGCAGCGCTTCGACGTGTCAGGCGTCGAGCTTCAGAACGCCCAGCACCGTCCGGCGGCCGCGCCACTGGGCGATCTGTTGGGCTACCTGGGGGCCTTCGACATCGCGCCGTCTTTGCTCGCGGAATTCCGGCGCGATGCGCCGGCCACGGCGGAGATCTTCAGCCTGAGTGCCTGGCAGGGTGCAGGCCATCCGGGTGCTGTCGCCTTGCAGGATGTGAAGGTGGACAACGCTGGTGTGGCGTGGCGCAGCCTCCTGGGCGTAGCGCCCCTGCTGGAAGGGTTGGAAGCGCGTGTCGCTGACGCCTTGGCGACCTTTGAAATGCAGGAAGCTGGTCTGCGGGCGGCTCAGGCGCAGGGTGGATCCGCCGATGCCGACATCACCCGGGCCTTGGCCACACTCACCACCCAGCGCCAGGCCTTCAGCCAGGCCCGCACGGTGGTGCAGGTGCTGCGCGCCGCCCCTTTGACACCCCAGGGCTTCGCTCAGGCAGCCGCCGCGCAGCGTGCCGCCGTGGGCTTGCCCGCCGGAGCCGATCTGCTGGCCTGGCTCTCCCGGTTCAACGTTTCTGGCGCCGACCTCGCCTCCAGCGCCTACCAGCCCAACACCCAGGGCCTGGGCGACGCCTTTGCCTACCTCAGCCAATTCGACGTGGACAACATGGCGCTGGGCGATCCTGCCTTCCGCACCACCGTGCCCACGTCGGTGGCCCTGTTCGATTTCGGCCTGTGGCAGGCCGGTCACCCCGACGGCACGCTGCAGGGCGGGACTCAGCCCCGCACGGCCGCCGGGCTGAGTCCCGCCCTGGCCGCCTGGGATGACCGTGGCGGCCATCGCGTCTGGCTGGGTGCACTCGTCCAGCGCATCGACGGCGCCGTGGCGCAGATGCGCGCCGACCGCAACCGGCTGAACACCGCGATCAACGTCGAGGGCAATGACGACGCTGCCATCGCCATCCGCATGGCCGCGTTGGACGCCACTCTGACCCGTTTCGATCGGGCTCGGCAGACGGCCGTGGCCTTGCAGGCCGTTTCCGGTTCGGCCACACAGCTGCAGGATGTCGTCTCCTCGCGCAGCGTCGCCCTGCAGTTGCAGGGCGAAACGTCGTTGCAGACGGAAGACCTGTTTGTCTGGCTGGCTCACTTCGACGTTGCTGCGGCCGATCTGACGAACGCGAGTTATCGCGCGGGCGGTGCGTCCATCGACACCTTCGATGCCAGCGCCTGGCGCACGGCGCTGCTGGCCGGCAATGGCTATGCCGCTGACTTTGCGGATGCTGAGTTGGGCGCGACCGACCAGGTGTCCTGGAGTGCGACCACGGCCGCACTCGACACCCGCTTGGCCGCTGTGGCTGACAACGCCGCGGCCGCCCAGGCCGCCCACGGCTGGGCGAGCGCGGTCGCGGCCCAGGCCGCCATCGCCGCCGCCATGGGCACGCCTCAAAGCGTGTTGCCGGACATCCTCATCGTGCGTGAGCTTGCCCAGGCGACCGCCGCCGCTGACCGTCTGGCTGCTGCCCGAACTGAAGCGCTTCGCAACCCGATGGTGGATGCCGAGGCTGAGCTGCGCAATCGCGCGCTGGAGGTGGGCGACGATGGTCGTTACTACCACGACGCCCAGGCCGTGCTGCTGCGCGTGGCCCGCGCCCTCAACACCTTGCCAGAGACCACGGCCAGCGTGACCCTGGGTGTGACCTCCCTGCGTGATCCCATGTTCCCCGGCCGGCTGATCAGCCTGGCCGACTTGGCCGCCCTGAGCCGCGACGCAGCCGGTTTCGACCTGCTGGCCCTGGCTGACTCCGCCGTGGAGCGCACCAGCTGGACGCGCGCGGAGCTGCAATTCATCGTTCAAGCAGTCAACGCCGAGCTCGGCGCCAGCCAGGCAGATCCGGCCGTGCGCCCCAGCGGCACCGCGGCGAGTTTCATCGTTTCTCAGGCGCCGCTGACCCAGGGGCAGGTGGCCGCGCAGGTCAACCAGGCGGGCTACCGCGAGCTGCTGCGCACGCAGGTGCTGCGCGCTGACCTGGCTGACACCGTCATCCATGAGGGCCTGCGCGATGAGTTGGTGACGCTGCTGGACGGCTTGAACCAGCTGGATTCAGGTGATTTCGTCACCTTGCGTGCGGCCAGCGGCGGCGATTCCGCCATCGACGCGCTGGTTCAAGATCTCGCCGCCTATGGGAGTGTGGTCGCCGAACCGCTGCGACGCACCCAGGTGGTTGAGTCGCTGCAGGCGCTGGCCGATCTGATCGAGGCCGGCCCGGGCACCGCCATCGTGCGCGAGCATCTCGCCAGCGTGCAGGCCCGCGCCACGGCCTTGCGCAGCTTCCAGGTGACGCAGCGCGACGAAGCCCTCGCCCGCCGCACCGCCTACCTCAAGGCGGCGGGGGCCTTCGACCCCGACCCCGCTAACTCGGCCGCCAACAGCCAGCGCCTGAACCGTTTGGTGGGCTTGATGACCGGCCTGGAGGGGCTGGCTGCGGCCAACGCCGGCAATGCCGCGCCCGGTGACGCAGCCTGGGCTCGTAACTTCGCCGACGCCGTGGCCGACTTGGGCGATGACACGCTGGCCAATGCCGTCAACGTCTCGCGCGAGCAGCTGTACGCCTGGGCGCGGGACCGCTTCGGCCCGGGCAGCGCCATCGTGGCCGCCTATGACGACACCATCCTGGTCAGCGGCGCCAACGGGCAGCTGGTGCGCTCGGGCAATGCCACTCAGGCCCAGTGGCAGGCCGCCTTGGCCGAACTCCGCCTGCTGAAAGCCGACCTGGGCTTGAACACCGCCGTGGCGGCCACGCCCTCGGCCGCCACGGCCCTGAGTACGGCGAAGACAGCGCTGCTGGCTGAGGCACAAGCCAGCCCCGAGCCCTGGACGGTGACGTCGCCTGCCCCCATCGCCCTGGCGGACCGCTTGGACGCACTGGGTAGCGCGCAGTCGCCGGCCCTGACCCTGGCGCAGATGCAGGAGTGGGCGCTGGCCGTCATCGGGCCCACCAGCACCCTGCTCCAACTGGGCAGTGGGGGCAGCACCGAAGCGCAATGGCTGAGCGCGGTGGCGGAACTCACCGAGATCGCGCAAAGCGCGCAGGCCCGCAGCCAGTTGACACCCGCCTGGCAGGCCGCCAACGGCACGGTCACGGCTGCGAACCTTGCGCTGACCGAGATCAACCAGGGCTTGGCGGCCCTGGCGCAGCTGCAGCAGTCGGCCAACCAGTCGGCTGCGGCGCTGCAGTCGGCCATCGCCGCCATCAAGGCTGACACCACCACCTATTCCAGCCGCGGCAACCTGGACGTCTTCACCTGGCTGAAGCGCTTCGACGTGCCCGCCAGCACCTTGTGGGCCGACCCGAACGACCAGCTCACCGTCAGCTACGGGCAGTGGACAGCGGGCAGCTTCACGGCCACCCCAGCGTCCTCGGTGGTCTTGCTCGACTGGGGCCAGGATGCATTGGGCCAGTCCCGCAGCGACCGGCCTTCGGCCGCCACCCTGGCCGGGCGCACCTGGGCCCAGTTGACGCTGGAGGCCGCGCTGGTGGCGGAAGCGGGCGACGGCTTCGACCAGTTCGAATGGGCGCGCTGGAAGGATGGCGACGGCAGCACTCTGGCCGTGACCGCGGCAGGCGCCACCGTGCCCGACCTTCAGGGCGCCGGTACCGCGCTGGACACCGAGGCCGAGGTCACCACGGCGCTGGCCAGCGCCGATGCCACAGCCTTCCACACCCAGCTGGGTAATCTGCTTCAGGAGCAATCGGTGCTGCTGGGCGTGCCCGACTGGCTGGCCATCATCACCTCACGGCGCGCCGGCGGCCCGCTGGACCTGGCCACGGCCCGGGGGCTGCAAGGCCTCGTCAGCACACTGGAGGGCGCGCACGAGCGGTCGCAGGCGCTCAAGTCGCATCTGGATGCGGTGCGGGCGGCAGCCAACCAGCGGGTGACAGCGTACGAGAACATGGCGGGGGCTCAGCTCTTGTCCTCGTCTCAATTACCTCCATGGGGCGGCAATGAAATTGCTCTGGCTTATGGGGGCACAACAGTCGACACCATCAACCAGGCCCGGCTCGACTTGCTCACGGATGTGGTGAACCGACTGCAGGGGGCAGTGCCGAACGCGGGCGGCAATCTGACCGACGCCGCTAGAAACGCCGTCTGGTCTTCGAATGCGACGTGGTGGCAGGACCGAACGCATTACTCAACCATCGATCAATGGATGCCTCGCCTGTTGGGCACCCCTACCAATTGGTCGCAATTTGCGTCGGGCGATATCTACGTGACCCGCGCGCAGTGGCTCGCCGCCATTGCCGACCTCCAGGCCCTGCAACGGGATCTGCAACTGGGCATGGCCGCCACCGCTGCGGGCGACAACCCGGCGCACCTGGCCACGGCCTTGACCGCCTTGGCACAGGCCGAAGCCACCAACGACTGGACCCAGAACCCCACGCCCAGCCTCACGGGCGTGGTGGCTCAGGCGGGAGGTGCTTCACCGCTGAACACGGACGACGTTTCGGCCTGGGCCCAGGCCGTCTTCGGCCCGAACAGCGCATTGCCCGGTGCGCTGCAGCGCTCGGCCATGCTCGGCTGGCTCACGCAGGTGCAAGGGCGTGCCCAGGCGTTGACCGATTTCTACACCACCCGTGAGCTCGAAGCCGGGCAGCGGGTGGCGGCCTACGAGGCGGCTGCCGGTGCCTACAGCTTGAGCGATGACGCCGCGGGCACCGCCAGCGCCCAGCGCCTGACCACCCTGGACCGCCTCATCACGGGGCTTAATGACGTATTGAGGGGCGCTTCCCCCCTGGACTGGAACGCCGACCCTGACCGGCGTTTCGATCTCTGGCTCGACAGCTACTTCACCTCGGCCTTGGCCGCAGACAACCCCAGCAGCGCCTCCCGCGCCGACATCCGTGCCTGGACGTCCGGCCTCTTCGGCAGCAACAGCCGCGTGGCGGCTGCACTGCCCGACCCGGCCGCCGAGACAACGCAGGCCGTCTGGCTGGCTGCGCTGGACGAACTGCAGTCGCTGCGCAACGACCTGAGGCTCACCCTGGCGGCCACCACCCGGGTGGGTGGGCAGACCGAGTCCGCACTGCTTGCTGCCCTGAAGACGGTACAGGGCCACGCCGACCTGGCCACCTACAGCACCAGCACCAACTGGCAGACCTTGTTCACCGACAACGCCTCCGGGCTCACGCCCCAGGGTGTGGCCGGCTGGGCCACCACCTTGCTGGGGGCGGGCAGCACCTTGGCCGTGGCGCTGAGCAAGGCCGCGCCGCCGGCTGCCACCGTGACGCAAAACGAGTGGCTGCTGGGCATGCGCGAGCTCAACGAGCTGATCATTGCCATGGAGGCCCGGGCCGATCTGGCCGCCGCACGTCAGCAGGCCCAATCGGCCCGCACGAGCGCAGCCGCTGCGCTGAGTGAGGCTCAGGCCGGCCGCGCTGCGCTCAACAGCCTGGCGGCCGCTGCGGCCGTCTCCGGTGACGCCCTGGCCACCCGCATGGCGGAGTTGAATACCGCCTACCAAGTCGGGGCCGCCGCGCTGGCTACCGCCATCGGGGGCGGTGTCACCGTGGCGAGCTACAGCACCCCCGTCTCTGACGTACGCGACTGGCTGCGCCGCTTCGACGTGAGCCAGGATCGCCTGACCGCCGGTACCAACGCTCAAGTCGCCGTCAGCGTGCGCAGCTATGGCGGCTCCACGCCGGCGGCCACCACCACGGCGAGCAACCAGCCCATCGACTTGACGGCCGATGCACTGGGCGTCTCTCGCAGCACAGCCTTGCCCGGCACCCTGGCTGGCCTGCCAGCCTACGCCTTGGTTCAACAAGGGCTGATTGCCGCCGAACTGCAGGCCACCAGCGCCTTTGACTTCTTCGACAACGCCGACTGGACCACCTGGCAGGCTGCCAAGCCGGGCGCCCAGGCCGGCTACGCCGCATCCAGCGTGGTGAGCGCCCACGACAACATGGGCACCGTGCGCAACGACTGGGTGCTGGCCCTGCGCGAGTGGCGAGAACTGAGCGCCACGCTGCAGGCCCGTGCCCAGTTGCCGGCCAACTACGCCCAGGCCTGGGCCCTGTCCTCGGCCACCGGTGCACAAGGCACCCCCACCTGGGAGCGCGCCGCCGCGGGCGAGCGGGCCTTGCAGGCCTTGCTCACCGCCGCACGGACTTCTGCGGCAGCCCTGACCGCCAAGGTGGCCGAGCTGAAGGCCGATGCCCAGATCAGCGCCTACCGAGGCAGCGCCGACCTGTTCACCTGGCTGCGCGAGTTTGACGTGCCCGCGGACCTGCTGGTCGCGCCGTCGCAGGCGAGCATCACGCTGAGCACGCAGACGTACGCCGGCGCGCTGGACGCCACGGGCACGGCGTGGAGCGCCACGCGCAGCGTCGCTTATGGCAGCAACCTGCTGGGCTTCTCCAGTGCCAGCGGCCCCGTAGGCGGTGTGGCCGGGCTGACGGACCACGAGCTGGCCCGGCGCGCCCTGCTGACCGCCGAGGCCAACGGTAGCCTGAACCCCTTCGATGGTGCCGACTGGCAAACCTGGCGTGCCACGCTGGCGGGCGCCGCCCCCGGCTACACCGAAGCGCAGGTGGCTACCTTGTCGGCCGGTGGCTTCACGGCCGGCAGCGTGAGCAACACCCTGGGCGAGATTGAGACCCTGCTGGGCAAGCTGCAACAACTGGCTGAACTGCGGGCCGATGGCGGGGCTGAGTCCCTGGTCTATGCCACCCAGCAACTGGCTGAACTGGGTTTGCCCTTGGCCGACGTGGCCCGGCGCCGCGAGCTGGCTGAGTCGATGCAGCTCATCGTCGACCGTATCGACCTCAACGCGGCGTCCACCTTGTCCGCTGCCCAGAAGAACGCACATCTTCAGGCCGTGTTCGAGTCCCTGGACCGCCAGTGGAAGCACGCTGACCTGCTGTCAGCCGTCACCGGTGGCCAGATGGCGCTGGCCCGCATCGACGAGCTCACCGCAGGCGACTGGGTGCTGTTGCGTGCCGCTGCCAGCGAGTTGAAGCTTTTTGCCGACACCCTGACCGCCCCTGGCGTTATGGTGGTGCCCGACGGCGTAGCCGACATCACAGTGCGCAATCTGGACGTACCCGAGGCCCTGGCCGATGCCAACGGCCTGCTGGCGCAGGTGTCTCAGCGCGATGCGGTGCAGTCGGCCGTCGAAGAATTGCTGGAGAGTTTCGACAAGGTCGCGGGTTTGAGTGGTGCCGAGCAGAACAACGTCCTGTCCGGGCTGTTGGAATCGCTGGGTCAGCAGCTGAATGTGACCGACCTGCTGGCAGAACTGACCGATGGCCAATACTCCGTCGCGAGCTTCTCTGGCCGACTGGATGTCGTCCGCCAATACCTGGGTGACCTGGTGACCCGTGTGGGCGGCCTCAACACCTTCCTGACATCGCGTGCCACAGATGCCGCCCAGCGTGTGGATGCCGTCCAACGGTTTGCCGGCGCCTTCGACACCTCGCAGATCGACGACAACGAAGGCCTCCGGCAGCGACTGAGCGAGATCAGCGCGGCCATGCTCGCGAAGGTCAACGGGAACGTGGCCGGCAACGGCATCCGATTCCTGGCAGAACTGAAGCAGGAGGCTGTCTATGCGGCCGGCCAGGCCGGCAATGAGGCCCGGCTGCGGGACTTCGTCGTTCAGCCCGAGCGCATCCGCGACTGGTGCGTGGCCTCGTTTGGCGCCAGCAGCAAGTTCAAGCAGGCATTCGATCTCGGAGACGCCATCACCTTTGACGCCACGCTGGTGCGAGAAGCGGTCCAGGAACTGCGCAGCGTGATCTGGAATGCTGGATATCGCAGCAACACGCCCACCGCCAACGACACGCGGGAGGCTCGCCTCACCGCGATGGCGACGCAGCTCGGAGCGACCGCAGATCGATATTCCTTCTTTGCCAATGTCGCGGCCGTGGGCTTCTACCAGGACGGACACCTGTGGGATGGGAACTATCTCAGGCCGGCTGATCAGCGCATTCACTGGGATGACCTGAAGCTGTGGGCTGAACGTCGGTTTGGCCCGAACAGCAAGATCAAGGTGGCGCTGGAACTGGGCAACGTGACGCTCACCAACACCCAGTGGACAGATGCCGTCCAGGAACTGACCCTGTTGGCGGCCGACATGCGCATGACCAAGCGTGCAGCCAACGGCACGCTGATCGAGGAGTTGGAGGCCGTCTACGGGCGCCTTCAGTCGACCTATACCAACCAACTCTGGGGTGGAGCGTATTGGGACGACTGGCGGCCCAGCACGCCTTCGTACTACTACACCATTGACATCTATCCCCGCGACTTCGCGCAGGATTGGCAAACCCAAGCGGTCAATGGCCAGACCTTCTCCATCTCGGCCGCGACGATCAAGGATCTGGCCTTGGCCGTGGCGGGGCCTGGCAGCTACCTCGTGACGGCCATCCAGAACAACCTGGCGGACGAGGATTCAGCGGCCTACACCCAAGTGCTCAAGGAGCTCAGCGAGATCATTTCTGCGCTCAAGGGTCGAGCCAAGCTGATGCCGGCAGCCCTCATGGCCCGAAAGGCCCAGACAGACGCAGCGGCCGCGCTGACCGAGGTGAACCTGGGCGCGACCGTGCTGGCCAACCTGCAAGCGGCGGCGGCCGTGGGTGGCACGTCGCTTCAAGCGGCCATGGTGGCTGCAAAGGCTCAAGCGGCCACCTACCTGGACGACTACGGCAACAACAACAACGTGGCTGATGCCGGTGACCAGGAGCTATTCGCGTGGTTACGTGGCTTTGATGTCGATTCGAGCTTGTTGTGGGTCAACGGCTTGCAGACGGCACTGACGTGGAGAGAGAGCTACTACATCCCCACTCCGGCCGTCCCAGTGACCGGTTGGTTTACGCAGAACGGACATGGGTTGGTGGATAGGGCCTCCCTGGCTTCCCTCGCCTCGACCACCAACACCGGCACGTGGACGCCCGACTTTGGCTACAACGGCTTGTGGAACGGTGGCGCCAATGCCAGCACAGCCTGGAGCGCCTTTGCAGACTCCAGCACGCGTGACTGGATTGGCGTGAGCTCCTGGCGCACGCGCATGGAGTCCTACCTGGCCGCGGAAGCCACCGGCGCCTACGGGGCCTTCAACTGGCAAGGTTGGAAGACCGGAGGCGCCAAGCGTCAGAACGGCAGCTTCATCGACGGCGCCTATTCGGCTGCGGCGGCCGCCTACCGCGACGCCACGATCGAGTCGACGACGCAATCGATCGCGTCTGAACAACGGGCGGACTTGCGGGCGCGATTCGCCAACTTGCTGGCGCTGCTTCAACAGTGCCGCAGCTATGCCGATCTCATCGAGGACACGCACCGCGTCACCGGCATCGACGTCATGGGCCTGCTGCAGACGCTGGGCATCGTGGTGGACGGGCAGTACGCCTCGCGCGACGGGCTCAACAAGCTGCTGGAGGTGGTGCGCAGCGAACTGCCTGGGCGCGTGAGCGCACAGACGATTGCGCCGCTGGCCGACTCGAGCGAGCCGGCACGCACGCTCACGCTGGCCGAATTCCAGGCCACGGCGGCTACGGTGGGCGAGCGCGAACAAGCGCTGGAGCGCATCGAGGCGCATCTGCAGGCCTGGGAGCGCTTTGACACTTTGTACGAGCGGCGCGTGAACTGGGCGTCTTGGAAGAGCGAGCTCGACGCGCTGCTGGCCGAAGCCTCGACCGAGGTGGGCGCGCTGGGCCTGAACACCCAGGCCCTGGCCAACGCCCTTCAGGCGGATGCCAGTGTGCTGGGCGCCGCCGCCGGCACTCTGGGCAGCTACGTGCCGCATACCACTTTCTTCACGCAGGTGGAGGCTCGCACGGCGGCCGTGCTGAACCACTACGAGACCACCCTGCGGGACCTGCAGATCAAGCGGGCTGACTTCGCCCGGCTCAACACCACCGAGGGCAACGCTCGCGTGGCTCTGGTGGATGCGGAAATCACCCGCGTCCAGGCCTATCGCGTACCCATCCAACAGGTGAACCAGGCGGTCAACCGCTTCCTGGCCATCGTGCCCGCCACCACGACCCCCGTGGCCATCACCGGCGCCCGGCTGGAGCAACTGCAGCAGGCCGTGGCTGACTTCAAGCAAGAAATTGGCACGCAGGACGTGATGGAGTACCTGCACCGTTACTCCATACCCGTCTCGGCCTGGCAAAGCATCGCCAGTCAGTCGAACAAGCAGGTCGTGAGCATCGCGGCTTCGGGCTCTGTGACGGCGCTGTCGACGAGCTACTTCGACTTTTCTCGCTGGTCGACCGCCGACAACCGCTTTGGCGCCCCGGCCACCAGCCTCAGCCTCAACGATGCCATCACGGATCAGTACGCCTACCTCACCGGGGCCTTGACGGCGGCCTCGCAGTCTGACCGTGCCTTGCTGTCGGCAGGGCAGGTGCCCTCAGAAGCCACGTGGTCTCAGGTGCAGAGCCAGGTGGCAGCAGCCCGCATCAGCGCGCGCAGCGCCTTGCTGCAGGCGCAGGCGCAGCTGAAGCTGGAGGTTGCCGACATCGGAGCCTTGTTGTCCAGCCTGCGCTCGGTGGAGGTGCCGGGCGGCTACGAGGGCCTGTGGTACCAAGTGAGCCTGGCACTGCAGGGCACCCAGCGCACCGACTTCCCCGCCGGCGGCGTGGCCGACACCACGGCGATGCTGGAGCACCCGCCGGGCAGCGGGCGGCGCGTGTCCTTGCGCAGCCTGCTGGACACCGTGCAGGACGACGCTGCACTCAACCCACAGCGGGTGACGCTGGCCCGGCGGCTGCTGACGGTACTGGACGACGACGCCAGCTTCGAAGGCCAGGCCCGTGCGGCCAGCGTGTCGGCCCTGATCTCGGCGCTGGAAGACTTCAACCCCAGCGGTGGCCCCGCACATCTGCGCAACGCGCTGATGGCCCTGGGCTACTACGAGGCCGGCCACGATGGCGACGAGAGCCGCTTGCGGCCCGACGCCCTGCACTGGACCGAGCTCTACGCGGCGGCGCGGCGCCTGTACGGTGAGGGCAGTGCGCTGGTGGAAGCACTGGACTTGGCCGGCAGCGGTAACGGCACCGTCTCCGCCACGGTGTGGGCCGGCGCCCTGGCCGACTTGCGCGCCATTCGCGACGACATGCAGCTGGGCGCTGACAGTGCCTTCCTGGGTGAAGGCCAGAAGGCCGCCCGCGTGCAGGAGGTGCTGACCGCCCTGGCGTCCACCAGCACGGGGGCGCGCTACTTCCGTGATGAGGTGGCCGCCGCCGGCTACTACCTGCCGAACCAGATCTGGAACAACACCAGCGGGGTGAGGCCGCGGGCACAGGCTCTGCACTGGAGTGAGTTTGCCGACTGGGGTTACCGCCTCTTCGGCAAGGAGAGCGCGTTGGGTGCGGCCATGAGCACGGGCGACGCGATTCCGGCCAGCCAGTGGCAGGTGGCGCTGACTGAAATGGCCGCCGTGCAGGCCGACCTGGCTCTGGGCGCCGAAGGCTTGCTGCTGGGCAACAAGCAGCAGCGGCTGACGGCCATCATGCGCGACGCCGCGCAGGGCGGCGACCCGCTGACCGTGCTGACCGGCGGTCAATTCGACATGCGCGACCTGTCGTCATCAGCCGGTGTGACCAAGGCCTCGCCGCTGGTGACCTCGGCATTTGCCGAGGCCTTGCGTGGTCATCTGGAGGGCATTTTGCTGGGTGATGCACGTCGCGTGGCTCTCGCCAACGAGGTGCAGGCGGCGCTTTCGCCCGCCTCGGCGGCTGATGGCCTGGAGGCTGCGCTCACCGCCAAGCTGGGAACCGCCATCCAGACGCTGCAGGCCAGCTACCAGGCGCACGACTGGACGACCACCAGCACCAAGAATCTGGCCACGGCCCTGGGCAGCCTGTTCACGGCGCAGGAGATCGACCTGCTCAAGCGCGACGCCAAGGCCCTGCGCAACGGCTCGGCCACGCTGGAAGCGGACATGGGTGATCGCACCACCCAGATCAACGACCCCGCCAGTACCGACAGCCGTTTGGCGGCCGCCCTGACCGAGGGTGCCGGAGCGGTGGACTACGACTGGCTGGCAGCGCTGTCTGAGCTGCACTGGCTCTACCAGCGGCGCACGCGGGCGGCTGCGGCCGAGCGGGTGTCGCTGGTGGACAAGCCCGAGGGTGTGGATGACCTGCTGGCCGCCGTGACCCAGGGCGCCATATCCGACGCTGACCTGAGCAGCGAAGGCCTGGGCTTGGAGGCCGACCGCAACGACCTGCTGGTGCACCTGCTGCAGCGCATGCGGGCGGCGTACGCCAGCAACACCTGGCCCGCTGAAATGAAACTGCGTATTTTTTGGGCGGATGGGCTGTACGGCGTGGACACGGGCCGCCAATGGTCACCGAATCGGGTCGTGGCCTACGAGAGGGGCCCGGGGACCATAGCTGCACTGGGCCGCGCCTTTGCCGGCAGCAGCAGCGCACTCGCCTATGGGACGGTCAAGGCCGATGGCACCGACGACTTCGGCTACACCGCTGGCCGCTCGCTCACCAAGACCGAATGGAAGGCGGCCATGGACGAGCTGGAAGACATCCTTGCCCAGGGTTTCCGGCAAACCCAGTCGGCCCAGACCCTGAGTACCGCGCTCAACACGGTGGCCACCCAGACCCGCCTGCCTGAGGCGCCGGTGCAGCTGACGGACGTGTTTGGCAACGACCTGAACCTCGCCACCTTCGACTGGAACAAGCGCGAGACGTTGCTGTCGGCCATTCGCCAGGCGCTGCCGGGGGTGGACGCGGCTTTGGGCGCGGCCGAGCCGCCCCAGCCCACGCCGGCGGGCCAGCGTGTGGCGGCCACCGTGGCCGCACGCCTGCGGGCACAGCGGGCGGCTTACGAAGAGGAGATGCAACGCACCTTCCTGTCCAGCGCCACGCAGGTGGAACTGCGCCGCGACCTGACCGACGGGGCTGACATCTACGTGGACCGCCGTGGCAGTTACTACATCAACGGCACCCGGACGCGGGCGATGGACATCGCCGTGACCACCCGTTTCCTGGCGCACCAGAACTTCGCCAACGAGTACAAGGTGCTGATGGACGACCTGGCCGAGCGCAACAACCTGATCGCCGGGGCGCGCACCTGGGTGGATGCAGTCAACAACGTGACCGCCACCACCACGACCAGTTCGCCCAAGATGGCGCAGGCGGCGAGTGCTTTGAAGACGACCTTGACCAGCGTGGGCGCGGCGAATTGGAACGTGGCACCTGAAGTGACCAACACACTGAACCCGACCTACAAGGACCAGATCAAGGCCACCCTCGACACCTGGGCCACCACCACCGGCTCCAGCGACATTCTGTTCGACCTGTCGGGCGGGCGTTGGTCCATGAAGGACTGGAGCTCCACCACCTGGAAGGGTGGCATGGCCAACGGCCTGCTCAACCTGATGGACGACCGCATCAAGACCGAGACGCTGCTGGCACCCATCGTGGCGCTCAACGGCAGCGTGCAGTCGGGCGATCTGCTGGGCGAGATGACCGGCGGCAAGTACACCAGCAACGTGGCCATCAGCAACCGCACCCGGGGGGCTGAGCGCATGTGGACTTACCTGAATTACCAGGCCATCAACGCGGGCACACTCAACGATTCCACCAAGGCCACCTTCCTGCAGATCATGCGCGACGAGAAGGAGCGCAGCGGCATCGATATCCTCAGCGCCGCCACCTCGGGCACCTACACCCTGGAGAACTGGGCCGCCCAAGGCTGGGATGTGAACCACCGCACATCGCTGATGACCAGTCTGGGCAACTACATCGATCGGGGCGCCGAACGGCCGATCTATGCGTCCGACAACAGGACCGACATCACCAACCTGCTCAACACCCTGATCAGCAACAAGGTGCGCGACAACGACCTCGACCAGGGCAAGCTGCAGAGCATCACCTCGCAGCTGCAGGTCAACACCGAAGCCATGACCGCCCTGATCAAAGCCTTCAGCGAGCTGAACTCCGCGCTGGCGCAGGCCTTGAAGCGGTGACTTGCGTCCCCCTGAGTCCGCTATGGGTTGCTCAGGGGCATCTCAGGAGGTGCCTGCAGGAGGGTCGTCACGCCCAGAGACGCCCGATGCCTTGCTCCTATCGAGGACGCCAGGCAGTTGGTCCAACAGAGCGGGCAAGGCCGTCTGGATGGTGTCCCACACAACATCCAGATTGATGTCGTAGTAGCCGTGAGCGATGCGGTTGCGCATACCTCTCATGCTGCGCCAAGGGATCTGGGGGTGGCCCTGCGTGAAGTCAGGGTGGAGGTCCATCACCTTGGTTGCGGCCTCGCCAAGGATCACCAGGCTCATGACCACGGCCTGTTGCGTTCTCTTGTCGGCCAGGAAATCGGCCTTGCCCATGCCCTCCACGAAAGCACAGGCGTCGACAGTTGCTTGCTGCATCTGCTCCAGATGATCGGCCAGCCGGCGATTCTTCACAGGGGCTGCGCCTCAGCCAGAACGTGGGATCTGAACTTGACCGGCAGGTCGGATGGGGTCAACACGTCGACACGCAGCCCCAGCAGCATCTCCAACTCATCCTGGAGGCCACCGAGGTCAAACATCGTGGCACCGGGCAAGGCATCGACCAGCAGATCCAGGTCGCTGCCATCCTGATCATTGCCGTGCAAGGTAGAACCGAACACACGCGGGTTGGCAGCACGGTGCCGTTCAACGGCTTGGCGGACACGACTTTGGTGCTGAGCGAGTGCGATGGAGGGGCGCATGGCGATAGCGGTCAGGACACGTAGTGAATGGTAGTTCACGCGGTGCGGGCTGTCCTTGGATGGTGCAGCTTGAAGGAATCTGATTTTGTGTTGTTGATCCCGTGCGACATTCTTAGACTTTCGTCTATACACCTCATCACTTCCAGAAAGGGCACACCATGAGAGTTCAGCAATCGGCCACCCAGGCCCTGGACATCCTCCGTCAGGCTGAAGCCAGTGGGCGGGAAGTGACCGTCAACAAGCGCGGCGAGGTGGCCTTTGCCGGCCGCGCCACCATCGTGCTGGAAAACCTGCGGGGCAAGTTCAATGGGCAGGAATGGAAGGCAGCCCGGCAGGTTGAGCGGCACCAGCAGGTGCTGGACGCCTTCGGCACGGCGCTGAGCCGGGATTTCCAGCCCGATGGCGGCAACGTCAAGCTGGCCAAGGCCTATGAAGGCGTGGTCAAGCACATCGGCTACACCTTCAAGGACGACTACCGAAACGGCGTGCTGCCGCAGGCCAATGTGCTGGCCAGCGAGATCGCCACCAGCCTGTCCGAAGCCCTGGGCAAGTACGACAAGCGGCAGAACGATCTGGCGCAGCGGGCGCTGACCGAGTTTCTCGGCGGCACACCGCCGCAAAAGACCCAGGACTTGCTGGACGAGATCGCGCAGGGTCGTGCCCACGGCGCGACCGATGGCCGAGTGGAACTGGATGCGCTGCGCCAGGCCCTGAGCGCCAAGACCGAGCAGCTGGGCGAGGCCTACGCCAAGGCGTCAGACCCTTCGGATGAGCAAGCCAGCGAGTTGCGCGACCATGTCCGTGCCCTGGCCAACCTGAGCGCAGCCGTCGAGGCCGCCGTCCAGGCGGGCCGCCAAGTGGGTGACAGCCGGATCCCTGAGTTCGACAGCGGCAACGGCCGGGGCGATTTCGGCACGGTGCGCTTTGCCGGTGCCGACAGTCCCAAGCATCAGGTTCACGATGCAGCCGATGGCGACGGGGTACGCGAATTGCGCAAGAGCAAGATCGGCAAGGATCTTCAGTCGCTGTTCACCCGCGGGCTGGAGAACCGCGCCTCTGATGAGTTCGCGAGCTCCCAGACCCTGGGCGAGGGGGCCGGGCTGCGGGGGGTGCAGGAGCGCAGCAAGGCCGACGTCGTAGCGGCCAACCGGCTCTGGTCCGAGTACGAGGAAGGCCCTGTGGATGAAGTCGGCGAGCCCGAGACCCGGACGGTGGCCGAGTACGCCCGCGAGGAGGTCAGCAGCAAGGACGCCAACGCCTACAAGACCCGCAAGGAGCTGAAGCAGGCCGCCCAGCTGGCCGCACTCGAGGCGCAGGCCGCCGGGGTAGACCCGTCTCAAAAAAAGGCGCCACAGCGGCCCATTCCGGCTGACGCTTGGATCCTGGGCGTGTACGACAAGGCCGGCCCGATCCTCACCGCCATCAACGCCAGCCCGCTCAAGGACGACCTGGACCTGCGTGGCCGCGTCATCAACGCGTTTACCAACACCTTGATCCGTGAAAGCGACGCCAGCTTCGAGCGCCGCGTCGTGGGCTACACCGCTGATGAGATCAATGCCATGGCCAAGGCGACCGTCGACCAATTCGTGAAGGCCTGATTCAGCGAGGAGGCTGCCGCCATGCCCGACTTCCCACTTCGAATGCCTCCAGCGCGACGACAACCGTGACGACGGGTTTGGCCGGCATGGCGCGGCTGCGTTTCGCGCGGCGGGGGGTGACCGGGTATTTTCTGGAAGCTACGCCCTTTGGATATTAGACTTAAGTCTATACATTCAAGGAGAGCGCCATGCCCATCCAACTCGACACCTTCCGAAGCATCGCCGAACAGGGCGGTAACCAGCAGGTCCTGCTGTCTGGCGCAGGTGGCCCTCAGGCCGATGAGATCAAGACGCGCGGCAGCTTCGCCAGCTTTGTCGTCAACCTGTTCCGAGGGCAGGGTGTCCGCCAGGAGCAGCAGGCGGTGGCGCAGGCCTTCGTGCAGGCCCTGCAGAACCACCTGAGCGCCGGCACAGGCGAGGCTGCGCAGTTGCCCGATGCGCTGAAGACCGACTACTCCTCCACCATGCAGGACGCCCTGGGCGCCGTGCGCCGTCAACTGGCCAACCAGCTGGAGGGCACCAAGGCCCTGACGGCCGACGACATCCGCAGCGTCCTGGGCTTCATCACCGAGGTGCAGCAGGAGACCCTGGCGCCGCTGATGACGGAGTCGCGCGAGGCGGCGCTGGTGGATCTGGCCGGGCAGCGGCTGCAGGCCTTGCAGACGCTCGCGGCCTCGCTGCATGGCGGGCCGGTGCAGGCGGGATCGGCGGGCGAACATTTGGCGCACTATCTGTCGGGTGGCAACTACACGGGCGAGCAGGTGGCCACCGTGGCGACACAGGTGCGTGATCTGGAGGGTGCGCTCAGCCAGGCCCAGCAATCACTGAAGGATTTGCGCAGTTTGCCCGGCGGCACCGCGGACCGGCCTGCCCTGCAGGCCTTGCAGCAGCGCTTGGAGGCGGCCTTGGCCGATCAGACTCCGGTGGACATGCTCAAGTGGTTCAACGAGAGCCACAGGCGTGTGGAGATGGCACAAGGACACATCGACACGACCAGCGTTCGCTTGGGCAACGGTGACGACGTGGTCAGCGAGCGCACTCCCCGCCAGCTGATCGAAGCCTTCCGCCAGGGTGAGAAGCTCTCCGAAGCCGACCGAGGCTTCTTGGACAAGTGGGCGCACCAGAACACTGCGCTGACCAACAACCTGACCTGGGTCCACAAGATGAGCGAGGGCGACAAGGACCTTCGCACGCGGCAGAACCAACTCAGCGAGATCAGCGAGGACCGCTATCGCGCCATCGGCGATGGCGCCATCCAGGTGGATCCCGACGTGCTCGACGGCGCAGGCGGCGTGAGCGAGACCCCTTTGCAGGACCAGGCGGCCCTGTCCCTGTGGGCGCGGCGCGACGTGCAGGTGGCCCTGCTGCAGGATGTGTCGCTGCTGCGCAAGCAGGTGGACGCCATCGTGGCGTCGCAAGGCGATGTGGGTCAGCTGGCCGGCGAGCACGCCAAGGCCTTCGATCCCAAGGCCGTGGGTGATGCCGAGCCGGCGCTGCATGAACCCAACCCGGACGCCGTACCCCAGCGCAGCGCTCTCAGCAAGAGGCACGCCGACATCAACCCGGTGGGCACCGCCACGGCCAACTACCACCCCGTACCGGCCGGGCAGGCCGAAGACGACGTGCCAGGCATCAGCCTGAACGCCGCCGCCAAGGCCGACCGCGCCAGTCGAGTCGCGGCACTCAACGCGAATCTGGGCCTGAGTGCCGACGGCAAGACCCACGTCACCAAGACGGCCCACGATTACCTGCCCGAAGCCGGCGCCGGCTTCACGGCCCTGGCAACGGCCGCCGGGGTGGATGCCAGCGCCCTGTCGTCGGCCCAAAAGGATCTCTACCGCGCCAACCTCTCGGCCGCCATGCTGCACCGCCAGACGCACGACTCGGCGCGGGGTGAATTTAAGCCCGATGACGCCCAGCGCATGGCCACCAAGCACCTGCGCTATGTCGCGAGCCTCACGCCCTCGCAGGCGGTGGAGCGCCAGCAGGCCTGGTCTCAGATGCGCGAGGCGGGCACGCAATTCCTGTCGGTGCTGGCTGAGGGCTCGACCGGCCCGCGCGGCGGCGCGCTGCTGGCCGCGCTGGGCGAGCGGTCCGCGGCATTGGCCCCCGAGATCATGACCACCCTGAACCCTGACCGCAGCGAGATGGGCGCTGATGAGCTCAACCAGATCCGCCAACGCTCGGTGACGGCCGTCGCCGAGGGGCTGTCCCCCACCGTGGCGCGCCGCCTGCTGGACGACATCTCCCGCCCTGACGGCATGGGCCGCGCCGCCTTGCTGATGCTGGGCGCCAGCACCAGTGCGCGCAGCTCCGTCAGCGAGGCTGCCGCCAGCCTGAACGCCAACGACAGCTACACCTTCGTCACCATGCTGCTCAAGGCCGTGGCACAGCGCGCTGGCGCGGACGACATCCAGCCCCTGCTCGACAGCACCATCGAAGCTGGCGTGGACCTGCGCATGCCCCAGGCCAAGGCCTTGATCAACGGCACCACCCGCCCCGATCTGGCCGCCGTGCTCGACCGCGCTGGGGTGCACAACCGCGGCGTGCTGGAACAGGCTCGCGCGGTGGTCAACGAAGGCTTCAACCTGCGCCTGCCTGAATTTGTGGCCAAGGTCCAGGCTGCCGAAGCTGCCGGCGAATCAGGGGTAGGGCAGGCTTGAACGCCGGTGCGTAGTGGGTTCCCGATATTGAGTTGGCATGCAATGGATCTACAACTAAAGTCTAGTCATCCATTCGAACTTCGATTTCTCTGAAAGGACCGCGCCATGGCCACCACCGTCGTCGCCCACGACTTCCAGACCGCTCAGGCCCTCTATCAGCGCAGCCTCCAGGGCGAGCTGATGGAGGTGAACAAGGACGGGCTGATCCGCACAGCCAGCTTCGGCACCCGAGTGGTCAGTGCCCTGATCGGTGCATTCAAAGGAGCGGACGCCAAAGACGCCTATGTGTCAGGCAAGCAGCGCGAGGTGGCCCAGGCGTTCCGCTCGATGCTGGCGTCTCAGCCACAGGATGTCAGCGCCAGTGGTCCGCGCCTGCGCGACCGGTCAGCATCCATCGATACGCTCGATGGGCGTGACCTCTCCGTGGGCTCGGGAGGTGTCGCGGCGGCCAACAGTGGCGACTATGAACTGCCCACCGACGCCTTGGCCTTGCAGGGTAGCCTGAGCGCTTATGGACAGAGTCCGCATGAGACCCTGGCAGGGCGCGCGGCTTCGGGCTCATCGTCCCATGACAACCCGACCTACAGCAGTTCGGAAGACGACCTACCACCCAGCCTGACCGCTCACGAGAACCCGACCTACAGCAGCGAAGACGCTGCACCGCAACCCGGCTTGGCCCAAAGCTACGAACAAGCTGTTCACGGCGCGCACGCCGGTCGGGCGCAGGATGCCATTCCCGCCTACGCACAAGGCAATGGCAGCTCGGTGCTGAACTACAGCACCGACCCTTCCCTGGCGCACCTCAAGGAAACCGCCCATTTCGTCAAGGCTGAGATTGAGCAGCACGGCACTGACGCGGGCCGTGCGCTGCAGAACATCGGTGTGCTCAAGACGCTCAGCAATGCCAACCAGGCCAGCAACGGCGAGATCCTGCAGGCCCTCACGCCCGAGTTGAAGACGCAGTACGACAGTGAACTCAGCCGACTCAAGGGCGAGCGTGCCCAAGGCGCTATCGGGCAAAAGGCGGCCGATGCCGCCTATCGGGCCGCCAGCTTGGACAACCCGGACCTGCCCGTCCACGAGTTGCTCAACCGACCGCTGTTCGCCCAGGCGCCGATCGCGCAGCGTTTCCTCGAGAACGCCTACATGGACAAGGTGTCGGCCCGGCATGTGCGGGGCGAAGCCAACTACGACGCGCAACAGCCTTCCCGCGAGATCCTGGCCGACCGGAACGTGCAGCGCGATGCCCTGATGGCGGAGTTCGGCTCCGGCAATCGCGACTCCGCTATTTCCAAGGCGCTGTCGGGCCTGCAAGTCAGCGCGGAGAAGCTGCGTGATCTCCAGGGGGACTTCGACGACCTGCTCAACCCGCAGGCCGCCGATGTGGCGCGCAGCAGCGCCTTCGTCGATGGCGTGAGCACGGCGCAGTTCTCTGCGCAGGTGGATGCCTTGGTGGCTGAGTTCATAAAGACCGCACAGGCCTGAGCCGCCCCACTGATTGCGGACCCGAGTACGCCATGCCCACACTGTCAGAAATCGCACACCTCCATGCCGCGGCTCACGCCCAGTCGGTTCAACTTGGGCAGGGACCGGCAGTTTCGAAGACACCAGAGGGTGTGCACAAAGCTGAGGGCGGGTTCTCCGCTGTGGTGGATCTGAAGCTCGCGCACACACCGGCCAATCCGTCCGTGGTGCGGGATGTCATCTACATTGGCGTGGGTGCGGCCACGGCCTACTCGCTGTCGGTGCGCAATCAGGAGGCACTGGCCAGCCTGAGTGACTCGCGTCTGGAACTCGAGCCCGGCGATGATGGCCACCATGCCATTGCCTTCCAGGCCGGTGGCAGCGACAAGCAGCCCTATGCCGGCAAGATCACCATCATTGGCCAGAGCGATGCGTGGGAAGCCGCCGTGCGCGGGTCTGGTGACATCAACCACCAACACGAGCTGATCGACCACTGGGGCCTGGACGCGCCCCAGTACAAGCACGACACAGCCAAGCGCGAAGACTTTGCACGCCAGAACGCGGGCCAGGTGCTGCAGGCCGCGCGCATGGGCGCGGAGACGATCTCCAACAGCGTCAAAGCCGTGAAGCGCGAAGACGATGGCACCTTTTCGGTGACCTTGAACGACGCCGCCAGCACCGTCGTACGAACCCAGAAATTGGTGGTTGCATCGGGTGCGGGCGCCCACACCCAGGTGGGGGTCGACAAGCCCAAGGACCAGCTGACCAAGACCGAGAAATCACTGCAGAACAACAAGATCAACCTGCCGGCGGACTTGCGGCACAAGGCGATGGACCTGGATACCTTCATGCGCAAGGCCGATCAGGCGCAAAAGGACGAGTGGAAGGGCAAGACCATCGTCGTCCACGGCCCGAATGCTGGCATCGACGCGGTGGAGCGTGCCGGCCAGTTGGGTGCAGAGGTGAAGTGGGTCTCACGCACCACGGACCCGGTGCTGCTCGACGGCAACCAGCTCAAGCACGCACCCCGCGTCGCCCGCGATGGGGTGATCAAGGCGTATGAGCTCTCCGTGAGCGAGGGAGAAGATCGCCGGCTGAAGCTGGACATCGGAATGTTCAAGACCGATGGCAGGAACAAGGTGGAGAAGGACGCTGAGGGCAAGGAAATCAAGACCACCGAGCGCAAGCAGATCACGGCCGACCTGTATGTGTTCGCCCTCGGCCAGGATACCGAGTCCACCGACGCGCACAGCGGCGAAGTGGGTGTGGGCGGCTTCTTGAAGGATCTGATGCCGCACCTGGAGCCGCAATACGACATCAACGGCGCTTTTGGCGACAAGCCCTACGAGACCGTCATGGGCTTTCAGACCAAGGGCAGCAACGCGGACCGGGGGCTGGAGGTGATCGGCGCGGCGGCCAGCGGGATTGCCAAGGAGATCCCTCACAACTACCTGGACAAGTCGCTCGCTTCCCTGAGCGAGGCCGCATCCAAGAACTTGGATGAGTCTCAGAGCAAGTTGCTGATGGCCGCGCTGCAGGCCAAGGATGCGGTCGGCGCGCTGGCGGTGCTGGAGGAGGCACGGTCTCAATGGGCTGCCAACCCGCTGGGCCTGGACGCCCAGAACCAAGATGTCCGCGACCGAGCCCTGCGACATGTCGAGGTCTCGACGGCGCGCCACTTCGCTGCCGAGGAGTACTTCAAGGCTACAAAAGGGAAACCAGACCCGACGAAATCCAGCGATCCGCAGATCAATGCCGTACCCAAGAGCCAAGTGTCCACCGTGTTGCAGGCCGCCCAACTGGGTGCGGTGAAGGCCAGCGTGGCGGCTCTCGAAGCCTTCATCCCCGGGTACGTGCAGGCAGGCCAGACCAACTTCAGCGCCGACAACCGCCAGCAGTTGAGGGTGTTCATTGCTCAGAACTTTCCCAACATCACCAACCAGCAGGCCACCACGTTCATCAACGATCTGATCGTGATGCGTCACCAAAACGACGCAGGCGCGCGCAAGGAGCTGGCTGCCGATCTGCACGGCCAGATTGCACGCGACCACGCCCAGCTTCCGCTGGAACCAGATCAATTGGCGAAGCGTCTGGTCAGCGGCGGCATCGATGGCGAGAAGGCGGTTGCCTTGGCGCAGGCGCTGTTGACCACGCCGGACGCCTTACGCGAGATCAAGGCGCAGCCAGTGTCAGAGCCCTTGGACCCGGACCCGGTCCAGGCCGAGCTCCAGGCTTTTCGGGCGGAGGCTGACAAGGCTGCCATCAAGGAAGAGCACAAGGACAAGACCACTGCCGCCCCGGAAGAGCCGAAGGCCAAGCCGGCCCGGGCCGATACCAAGGCCAAGCTGCCGGCCGAAGTGGCGGTGGAAAAGATGGCCGAAGCATGGCGCAAGGTCTCCTCTGCGGGAGCTGGCGCGGCGCATGGCACGCCAAAGCTGGTACGAGACGCCTATCTGGACGAACTGCGCCGGCTCGATGCCGACGCCCAAGCCCAGGCCAAGCCCGCGGTGCGCGCCTGGGTCCAGGTGTGAGCGGCGCCACTCGAAGGTGGGCGGTCGCCAGACACGGCCGCCGATTTTGGATTGGCGGCTCAAGGTAACTAGACTAAAGTCTAATTTCTATCAACCCCTGATCAGCGCGAATCATGGCCACCATCGGTAACACCCCCACTTTCCAGGACTTCGCCCAGCTGGCTCGTCTGCGCGAGGCAGGCAACAAGGAAGTCACGCTCGGCAGCGCCTCTTCCGGCGAGGCCCTGAAGACGCGCGGCAATTTCATGGCGCGTCTGGTCGAGATCTTCAAGCCCGAGAAGGCACAAGCCCAGCATCGCGCCGCCGCTGAGGCGTTCGTCGGTGCGATCGAAAAAGAGCTATCCAAGGCCCATGGCGCCAGTTCGCCCTTCCATGAGTTCGACCAGATCGCCGACAGCCGCCGCGCGCAGGTGCTGGGCTCTCTGCGTGAGCAGTTGTCCTCTCAGCTGGAGGGCCAATCCCGCCTGACCGGCAGTGACATCAAGTCCGTCTTGAACTGGCTGAACACAGAGGCTCGCTTTCAGGTGTTCGCAGACACGATGGAGAACGCCCAGTCTGTCTTGGGGGACCTGGAAGTCTCTGCGGAGAACGACAAGGTGGACTTCTCGGTGCGTTTCGTGATTGACCGTTTCGAGGAGGCCCAGCCGCTGGATGCAGACGACATGTACCAGCTCCAGACCTTCTCCGACGCCTACCACGGCATGGAAAAGGCCTTGGGCGAGCTGTTTGATCCGGAGAGCGGGAGCTGGTCCGGTCTGAACGAGACCATGGCCGACAAGAAGCGGGCAGCCACCAAGGACGGTAACGCAGAGGAAGCACAGGGTTGGGGCGAGGTGATCCAGTGGGCCAACGACACCAACCGCGATGTCAACAGCCGAATGAAGGATCTGGCCGGTGTGAGCTCCAAGGTGGACAGCATCCTGACCCATGTCAAGGAAGCCCAGGGTGCACCACAGAAGACCCATGCGCCGCTGGAGCAGGCGGCCAACACAGGGACTGAAGGCCGCAGCATCTTGAAGACCCGCGAAGCCGGTCTGGTCGATCCGAATGCCGTGCTCGTCGATGACGGCACTGAAAACGAGCCCGACGCGGCCTTGTTCAAGCATGCTCAGGTGGACGAAGGGCGGGCCAAGGAAAGCCTCAAGCGCAGCACCGATGAGCTGGCCGCCGTCGGTCCTCGCGAGAGGGCCCACACGGTGTCCTTTGCGGCGGGGCGAGAGGTCAAGACACTCGACCAGATCGACCAGCGTCTGCAGGCCGGGGTCCAGCCCGCCGCCGCTGCTGCGCCGACCGAGGTCAAGCCCAAGCCGGGCGACTACGTCTGAAGCCCTGTCCACTACCGGGAACAACACCATGACCACGCAACAACGCCCCTTCTTGACGGGTTCTTGCTGCCCCAGCCTTGGGGACTCGCACAAGCAGAGCGGCGAGCAATCCGCCCGACGCCGCTTCCTGGGGCGGGCGGCAGCCGGACTGGCGGCCACGACCCTGCCCGTGTGGGTGCGTGCCAAGGAAGGCGCGCACGGCACCGATGCACTGCTGCTGAGCTGCATGGACTACCGCCTGGTGGACGAGACCGAGCGCTACATGAGTGGGCGGGGATTGCGCAACCGGTATGACCACGTGGTGCTGGCGGGGGCCTCCCTGGGTGCGATCACCAGCAAGTTCCCATCCTGGGGCCAGACTTTCTGGGACCACTTGGGCGTGGCCATCGACCTGCACCACATCCGCAAGGTGATGGTGCTGGACCACCGGGATTGCGGCGCCTACAAGGTCATCCTGGGCCCGGCCCACCTCGCCTCGGCCACCAGCGAGCGTGAAGCGCACGCCAAGGCGCTGAATGACTTGCGCACGCAGATCCTGTCTCGCCACCCCAAGCTGGAGGTGGAGCTGCTTCTGATGGCGCTCGACGGGTCGGTCGAGAGCATCTGATCTGGTCAGGCCGCCTGGGCACGCACCCCACCGACCCTCGTCGCCGCGAACGCCCAGCGCTTGTGATGCCAAGCGTGTAGCGGCCTGCGATGTTCCAAGGAAACCCGTTCCATGACCACATCTCTTGAACACCTGGGCGCCATGCTCGACGAACTCGGCCCCGCCACACCCGAGGTGGTGCTGATCGAGCAGGCTACACCGAACACCTGGCTGATCGCGCTGGAGGAAGGCGGTGCGGCCCTGGCCGTCAAGCTGGATGAGTCCACGGACGTGGTCACGCTGTCGTGCGAGCTGGGTCGTCCGCAGGAATCCGTGCGCGAGCGGGTTTACGAGGCCTTGCTCATCTACAACGGCCTGTCGGACTTGCACGGTGGCATTCGCATGGCCTTGCGCGAGCCGGCTGGCGCGGTGCTGCAGGAGTTCGATGTCCACCTCCAGACGCTGGATGTGGACGGACTTCGCCGCATCGTCCAGGACTTCAGCCGAAAGGCCGCCGCCTGGGAGGAAATCATCGAGTCGGCCGAGCCGCCGGCGGCCGATGACGCCATGCAGGGGGCATCCTGGGAGGCGCTGCGCGTCTGACCGCCCCCTCTCCGATCGCCACCTTCGAGCCCTATCGCCGACATCATCAAAAGGCCCCACACCATGGCCCCTCCACCTGATTTCGCCGCGATCAGCCGCCCGCGTACCGCCGCGCTGGACACCAGCTTCACCGTGCGTCCGCCAGCGGGCCAGGCTCGGGCCGAAGCGGCTGCAGCCAGCACCGTCCGCTATGCCGACGAGACCCGCCCAGGCTTGGTGGACCGAGCCAAGTCGCTGTTCGACCGCGCCCGGCAGTCTCTGGTGACCACCTTCCGCCCTGAGGCCAGGCACGCGGCAGCCGACAGCTTTCAGGATCTGGTGCAGCACGCACCCAGCCTGCGCACCCAGCCCGGCCGTCTGGAGGCGCTGTTCAGCCGCCACAGCGCACCGCGCGCCGAAGCTGCTGCCCCGCCGCCTGGGCAAGGTGGCGTCGAGCGCCTGCTGCAGACCAAGAACTTCCAGGACATCAAGCAGAACGCCTTCGACGACAAGGCCTTCGTCTTCAACAAGGGCGTGGCCAGCGAGCCCGAGCAGATGCGGCTGATGAAGGCCACTATCGAATCGGCCGACAAGTTCGCAGCCGTCACCACCTACGGCATCAAGCCCATCGATGCCAAGGGCGTGGTCACCAACACCATGCACGCCGTGCTGGCCGGTCTGGCGCAGAAGCAGGATGACCCGGACTTCAACTTCGTCTTCCTTTACAACAAGAGCGTGGGCATCCAGAACAAGGCTACGGGCGGCAAGCGCACGCAGGTCAGCCTGAACGAGGACAACAAGAAGCAGGACCACTGGCCGCAGGTGATCCAGGGCTACAACAAGCAGGTGCTGGGCGAGTACAACAAGGCGGTGAAGAAGGGCGCGATCGAGGGACTGGAGCTGAAGACGGTGGCCGATCTCGGCCGCCTGCCCAAGGCGCAGCTGCAAGGCCTGGCCCAGGCCGGGCACATCTCCGGCCTGCCCATCACCGATCTCAAAGCCAAGGTCTATTTGGTGGCGGCCAGCCCCTTCATCGCCGGCTCGCACCACAACAAGTTCGCCATCAACGACTCAGGTTTTGCTGCCACGCTGGGGGCCAGCATTGGCAACACCAGCAAGCCCAGCTGGTTCGACAGCGGGGCCGTCACGCTGAGCCAGAAACTTGCGAGCTCCCAACGCGACTACCTGGTCAACACACTCCTGCCTGAGGGCAAGCACATCGGCCTGCTGACAGCCGAGGGCGGCGAGGTGGGTGTGGATGCAGCCACCAGCCGTTCCGACGTCAAGGCCATGCGTGCCACGATGAGTGAGACCATCCAGGGCATCGAGATCAAGCCCCCCTTCGCCGGTGACGACCCGACCCAGCTCAACGCCGAGCTGGCTTCCGGTTTGCGCAGCTCGGGCTTCCTGAAGCCGAACGAGGCCGTGGAGGGCGCGAGCTCCCAGGTGGCGTGGGTGCAAAACACGGGCAGCACCATCGAGCCGACGAATGCCAAGCCCATCAAGCAGGCGCTGGAGCACCTGTTCAAGGAGGCCAAGCCCGGTGACACGCTGCTGCTGCGAAACAACGCGTTCAATGGCACTGCTCAGAAGATGGTCGCCGAGGCCATCGGGCGCGGCGTGAACGTGCAGATTCTGGCGCCCACCAAGACCAAGGTGCACGAGGCCGCCGGTCTGTTCAAGGACATCCAGTCGCTGAAGAACAAGGTCGATGCGCTGCCGGCCAGCCAAGGCGCGGGCAAGCTGGAAATCCACGTCTTCAACCCGAACCAGACTCTGCGCGACGCGCACGAATTCGACCCCGGCGGGCGGCCGGTGAACGACCACGCCAAGGTCTACGCGCTCAAGCGCCTGGACCCGGCTGAGCCCTCGCTGCTGCTCACCGGCTCGCACAACCTGGACGGCCAGTCTTTCAAGCGCAGCCACGAGAACATGATGTTCATGCAGAGCACCAACACCCAGCTCACGGCCTCGTTGTTCGACGAGTTCTGGGACGCCACGCCGGAGATGGACAAGAAGGACATCGACCTGTTGGTCACAGAGTTCAAGAAGCCCCTGACCACATCGCAGAGCCAGTGGGCAGAGCAGCTGCAGCACAAGGATGAGCTGCTGAGCAAGCTGGGGCTATCGGCCGGGCGGTGAGAGTGGCGGGCGATCTGGAGGTCTGCCCCCCCACCTCAAGGTCCTTGAGAGCTGTGGAGCCCGCAGCGGAACCGAACTGAACCAAGGAAGAAGGAAACAAGAATATGGGTACCGTGATCCACAACGTGCGCAGTCTTCAGGAGCTGGCAGGTATTGCCCGCCTGGCCGAGGCCAGGGGCGAGCAGGTGGTCTACCTAGGCGAGCACAGTGTTCGCCTGGTGAAGTACAACGCCCTGGAGCGCGCAGCCAATCGGCTGAGCGGTCAGGACGCCCGGCAAGCCCAGGCGCTGGACGGCTTTGCCGGCCGTCTGCGCCAGGCCCAACAGGAAGCCAGCGGTCAGCCGCTGAGTGACCGGCGCAGCCGGCTGCAGGCCCTGGTCGGGCAGACCATCGATGCTCGCGTGGCCACGCACTTCGTGGGCCAGGCCAAGCGTCAGGGCGGCCAGACCACGGGCTTTGACGGCCCCCTTCAGTTCGACGGGCAAGGCCGGTTGCAGGCTGTTCCCACCGACTCGGACGCGGTGTCCGAATTGGATCTGACGCTGTTGGAGTCGTCCGTGGTCACTGACCTCGGCCGCGTCAATGCCCGGGGTGATCGAACTGCTGCGCGTACCGAGAGCGAGTGCGTGTTGGAGATGCTGGGGGCCCTGCGGGAGGCGCGGGCACGCCTGCCGGCAACGTCGGATGGCCATGCCCGTGACGAAGCATTGGCGGACGTGGAGAATTCACTGCGTAATCTCTGGCTGGGCGGGCGCATGGGGCAGCACAACGCGCAGGCGATCCTGGGTGCGGTGGCGCATCGCTTGATCAACGACTTGCCTGGTTCAGATGACTTGGCCAGCCTGGCGTCCGCCCTGGCAGCGGAGGCTGGCAAGGACAAGGCCGTGACGCAGCGTCATGACAACACCTTCGGTCGCTTGTTCGAATCGGCGCTGGCCAAGCATCTGGTGGATCAGCCGTCACAAGAGATGCTGGCTACTGCCGACCGCGTCAACGCCTACTTGCTCAACTGGTGTACAGACGAAACGCGCCCACGCGGCCATGGCTACACCGTGCAGTCTGAAATAGCGGGTCTGGCCAAGAACCTGGCCAAGGACCCGCGGCCCTGGCACGCCGAGGTGCCGGAGATGCAGGCCTTTCTGAGCGCGCCCAGCAAGGAAAGCCTGACGGCTCTTATGGCGGCTCCGGTGACCGATGGCTACCAGATGGTGCGCACCTACTGGATGGCCGCCAAGATCACCTACAGCGTGACCGGCTCCGACTGGCTGCGTCAGGCTGACCGCAACTACAACGATCTCGTCAAGCCAGCCCGGTCCGCAAATGCCACGCCACTGGCGCCCGCTGGCATCCAGCACGGTGTCGACGCGGGGCTTCGGGCCATCGACATCATTGCCCGCGAATCCGAAGCGATTCGTCTCTCACCCTCATTCATTCGCATGAGCAGCGGCGAGCAGACGGCGCGCCAGGAAGCCCTGCTGGATGCCAGCAATGCGTTGCACAAAGCCTCCCGCCTGCGTGCCGATGGTGGCGAGTGGAAGGCGGCTGACCGCGACACGCTGCTGGCAGCTGTGCGCCAGGGGCTTGCCGCCTTGCAGCATGAAAGTCCTACCGCGCGAGAGGCCATGGCGCAGGTCCTGGCCGAACTGGAAGCCACCGATCCGAATGAGGCGCTCCCCATGGGCAGCCGCGCCGCCACGGGGCGCGCGGCTGCGGATCAGACCGAGGCTGTCAAGTCATCCCAGTACGGCACCGCCTTGCCCCATCAACCCAAGCCGGTGGTGCCGGGCAGCTGGCAGGCCCAGGAGAACATTCCGGCTCGCACGGGCATGAATACGAACCTGCCAACGTCCTTTGAGAAGGCGATCCTGGAACGCAACCAAAGTACCGTCAACGGTGTATCGGGCACCACCAACATGCTGACCTTCTTGCTGCTGCAGATGGCCCGCGATGGGGCGCTCGATCATCAGAGCGGCCAGCCTTCGGTGAGCATAGAGGACGCCCTGGCGGGCAATCTCGCCTTCCTCGTGATGGATGGTGGCCACTCGATCCCGGAGGCCATGGCCACCAGCACCTCAATCATGGCCGACACGCGTTTCGTCCACACCGATCACCTGGCGGGCAGCACCTTGTCGAACGCCGAGATCAAGGCCATCCGCAAGGAGGCTGATGCCCAATTGGCTGAGATCCTCGACGTCCGCCGCCAGGCTCTGGCCGAGCATGTCACCGACTATCGTCACCTGGGGGCGGTGCTGGGTTCTGCGGGCACGGCAGTGAGAGTCACTGAGGCTGTGCTGGCGGCGTTTGAGCAAACGCGTGCCAGCTTCGATGCCCTGCACCAGCAACGGGTTTGAAGGCTGAACTTACGACCCGGCGCGGGTGGCTGCAAGCCGCAGCCGGTGCAGCCTTGGCTGCAACCACGGGTGTCGGCGCCCAACCGGGTGTGGTTACGCGCATCCTGGTGGGGTTTCCTGCCGGTGGCGGCTCTGACGCCATCGCGCGGCTGCTGGCTCAGCACCTGCAGGAGATTTCTGGCGCGCCCTTCATCGTAGAGAACCGCCCGGGTGAAGGCGGCCGCGTCGCCGCGCTGGCGCTCAAGCAGGCCGCCCCCTCGACGGCACGACGATGATGCTGTCCAACGACCACGCGGTGTCCATCTTGCCGCTGACGCTCAAGGAGCCGGGCTACGACCCGGACCGCGACTTCGCGCCAGTGGGCGGCATCGCCACCTTCGTCAACGCGCTGGCCCTGCCGGTTACTTCAGGTGCTTCACGTGCTTCGGGCATAGCGGACGTCAGAGGCGCAGGCAGCCCCATCGACCTGGATTCGTTCGTCCGTGCCGTACAGGCCGGCACCCTGCGCGGCGCTGTCGGCGTACCGGCGCCGGCATCCATCCCGGCCTTTGCCGTGCAATCGATCGGCCGCGCCAAGGGCGTGGCGCTGGACGTCTTGCCCTACCGTGGCAGCGTACCCCTTCTGGCCGACCTGCTGGCCGGCCAGATTCCGGCTGGCGTGGGGTCGGTACCGGAGTTCTTGCACTTGCACCGCGAAGGTCGCGTGCGGGTGATCGCCGTGATGGGTGCACAGCGCGACCAGCGCTTGCCCGAGGTGCCCACCTTCGCCGAGCTGGGCGTGAAAGGCTTCGAGCGCCAGGCCTTCTACGGCCTGTACGCACCGGCAGCCACGCCCGGGGCTGTCATGACGCGCCTGAGCCGCGACCTCGCCACCGCCCTGGCCCGCTCAGCCCTGGCAGAGCGCCTTCAGGCTGATGGCCACAACGTGGCGCCGCTGGCACCGAAGGCCCTGGCCGCCCACCAGAAGGACTACACCGCCGCCTGGCGCCCCATCATCGAGGCCAGCGGTTTTCAGCGGAGTTGACGATGACCCTTGATCACTTGAGCGTCGGCGCGACGGACATGCGTGCCGCCGGGCGTTCTAGAAAGGCGCGTGGGGCTTCCAGCCCGCTACGCGCCCCTGGCGCCAGCGGTCGCGAGCCCAAGCTGAGCGCGGCGCAATCTCAGGCGGTGGATTCGCTGTCCGGCGACTGGGCCAGCAGCCGCATCGTGGTGCCGGCACTGGGCACCCCGTATTCGCTCAGCGGCTGCTCGGCGTGGGTCCGTGCGGTCTGGGTCAGCAGGTCGGTCGCTCTCGCAGCCTGCGCATCCTTGTTGCCGCGGTGGCCGGCGTCAGTTCGCTCGCCTGAACCGGCTGCTGCCCGGCAACAGCCGACTGCTGAAATCACTGGCAGCGCGACGGCATGAACTGGGTGCCTACGCGCAGGCGCTACCGGGCCAGCCCAAAAGGTGGGGTGGACTACATGCTCCAGCGCAGTGTGACGCCTACCGTGCGCGGATCACCCGTGCGAGAGGTGGCGGCACTTACTCCTGCCGTAGCGAAGCCGATGGCCTGGGCGAAGGTCCGGTAGCGCTGATCGGTGAGATTGCGCCCCCAGAGTTCCACACTCCACTTGCTGCCTGCCGCCGCCAGCGACACGCGGGCATCCACAAGGCCATAACCGCGTTCGAACAGGGCCAGGTCGGTGCTGGGCTCGAACCAGAAGCTCGAGCGATATCGATAGTCCACGCGCCCTCCCAGAACGTATGCACCTACGGGCATGGAAAGGTCTACCGCCGCATTCACCGTGTGGCGTGGCGACCTGGCCAGTTCCAGACCGTTGACGTTCGCCACCCCCGGTGTGGCGTTGAAGCTGGTGATCAAGGTGTCGAGGTAAGAGTACGCCAAGGTGTAGTTCTGCCACTTGCTGGGCGCCCAGCCGGCTTCGACCTCGGCGCCCTTGATGCGGGCGGTGCCGGCGTTGGCGACCACGACGATGGCAGAGGCCTGATCGTTCGGAATCGTCAGGATGCGCTGGCGGAATTGCAGGTCGGTGAAGTCGGTCATGAACGCCGAGGCGTTGAGTGTCAGGCGTCGGTTCAACCACCGCGACTTCAAGCCCAGCTCGTGGCTGGTGGCGAACTCCGGATTGAAGGGTGTGCGCGCTGCGGCCGCAGTGGCGGCCAGACCTTGGAAGCCCCCGCTCTTGAAGCCGCGACCCACGGTCAGATATCCCATCGCGTCGGGCGCGAGCGTCAGATCTACAGTGGCCTTTGGCGTGAAGGCTGACCACGACTGGTTGGCTGTCACGTCGAAGAGTTGCGTGGCCGGACTCAGCGAGGCCAGGCCGAAGGGGTTGGTGACCTTCAATGCGAAGTCGCGCTCGTCACGGGTGTAGCGGCCGCCCACCGTGATTGCCATCGCTGGATTGGCCTGCCAAGTGGCCTGTCCGAATACCGCATGAGAAGTGGTCTGCGCCCCTTGCGTGAATACTGGCCGGGAGACTGCAGTGTTGAGTTGCCGTTTGCGCTCCTCTACGCGATCGGTGTCTTCCTGTTGGTAGTACACGCCGGTGATGTAGCTCCATGACCCGCGGCGCTTGGAGGTGAAGCGCAATTCCTGCGAGACCGAGGTCGACTGCTCGGTCATGATCTGTGTGGACTCGAAGCCGCGGATGCCGGCTGCAATGGGCCGAAGCGGCACACCCGCGAGATCACGCGTCTCGGCCAAGTCCAGCGAGCGCCAGCCGGTCAAGGCGGTCAGCGTACCGGCATTGAACTCGCGCTCGACGCGAAGGTGGACGCCACTGATCTCGCGGTCCATGAAGCCAAGCACGTTGTTGTAGCTGATGAAGCCATCGCTGCCTGGGTCGAAACCGATGGCCAGCAGCGCGTCAGTTTTGGGGTTGACGAAGGTGGAGATGCCGTCGACCTTATCCCTGGATTGGTCAGCCGAAAGCGTCACGTCCCAGGCGTCTGACGGCGTCCAGCGCAACTGGCCACGCACAGCGTTCAACTTGTAGTTGTCAGACTCTGCATTCAGGAATCGGTTTTCGTACATGGGACCGCGCGACTTGCTGGAGAACGCCAGCCGTCCGGCCAGGTTTTCGGCTAGCGAGCCGCCGGCAGCACCTTTGGCCTCGACCAAACTGTCGGTGCCCACGGTGAGTTCGCCTGACGCGCTGGCCTTGTGCGTCGGCTTGCGGGATATGAGATTGACGGCGCCGCCAACCGCGTTCTTGCCGTAAAGCGTGCCTTGTGGTCCGCGCAGTACCTCGACGCGCTCGAGATCGAACAGATCTGGCGGAATACCCCCTGCACGGCCTGCGTACACCTCGTCAAGGAAAACCACAACTGAACGATCCGAGCCTGCGTCCCGGTCTGTGGAACCAATGCCCCGAATGCTCATGTCAGGTGAAGCCGGACCTTGTTGTCCGATGACGAAGCTCGGGGTGCGGGTCGAGACATCGCCCAAGCTCTGGATGCCGGCCTTGCTGAGTTGCTCGGCCGTGATGGCTGAAACTGCTGCTGGCACTCGTTGCAGGCTCTCGCTGCGCCGCAGCGCCGTGACGACGATTTCCTGAGGCTTTCCTTCCTCCTGCTCGGCGGCCGGCTTGGCAGGTTGCTGCGCCCACAGGGGCGCTCCCAACATGGCCAGGGACAAGGCCGTTGTGGATCTCAGGGTGGGGCGGATTCTCATGACGGTCTCCTTGATGTGATTTGAGGGTGGCGACTTGGGGCGTGTGATGCCTGTCTTGCGCTGGGTGTCGGGGTGATGCTTCACTCCAGTTGGTACAAGTTCAGGCGTCGAGTGGTCAGCTTCCAGAAGGCACTGTCGTCGTGCACGAGCTGCTGGAACCCGGTGGGTGTCATCTCCAGCGGTTCGAATGCCTGCTCGTTTGCGCGCGCCGTGAAGCCGGCTAGTGCAACGACTTCGCGCAAGCTGCCTGAGATCTGCACGCCAAGGTTGGGGTCGATCGAAGCACGTGCGAACGCGCCGTACCACCCGCCAGCGGGGAGGCCGTGCACGCCTTGCGAAGCGCAGGTCGGTACCTGCGGCAGATGGATCGACGACTTTTCGCCCGTTACCGCCAGCGCGATCAGGCGGCCACTGCGCACGTGAGGCAGGCAACTGGGCAGTGCGTCGATCATCAAGTGCAACTGACCGCCAATGAGGTCGGTCAAGGCGGCACCGCTGCCCTTGTAGGGCACATGTGTCAAGTCGGCCCCGATGGCCTGTGCAAACAGGGTGGTGACCATGTGGCTGGTCGAGCCCTGGCCTGGTGAGCCGTAGCTGAACTTGCCAGGGCGCGACTTGAGCAGTGCGATCAGCTCGCCGAGAGAGCGCACGCCCAATGCCGAGTTCACGACGACGGCCAAGCTGGCTCTTGCCAACGGCACCAGAGGTTGCAGGTCGGCGGGCCTGTAAGGCAAACGGCGGTAGAGGCTTGGATTGATGACGATTGGCGCGTTGGAGCTAACCAGGAGTGCATGGCCGTCGTTGGGGCTCCGCAGCAGCTCCTGGACTGCGAGAGTGCCGTTTGCACCAGGGCGGTTGTCGACCACTACAGACTGGCCCCATGACGAAGCCAGGCCGGATCCCAGCGTGCGAGCCAGGAGGTCCGAGCCTTGCCCGGCAGCGAAGGGGACCAGCAATCGCACCGGGCGGGTTGGAAAGCGCACTTTCTCTGCGCCCGCATGTACGGCTGCGTGAGCGCCTTTGCTCAGCCAATGGCTTACGAGAGCGGTTGCAAGAGCCCGACGGCTGATGCATGCCGTGGCTGCGCCCGCGTTGGCTGGCTGGACTCGTTGCATGGGTTGAGGTGGGCGGGTATTTGAGGTATTGTTACGACAAATGACAAAAGCGACAAGTCAAAATGCAGGTGCAGGCCTGCAGCAGCACCCAGCTAGTGAATCTGGAGGACATGCAGCGTTGGCGCCGGGCCTCTTGCATGGTGTACGCATCCTTGCCGTTGAACAGTACGGGGCAGGTCCGTTCGGGAGCCAGTTCCTCTCGGGACTGGGGGCAGAGGTCATCAAGATCGAGTCACCTGAGGACGGGGGAGACATCTCGCGCTCGGTGGGTCCCCACTTCATGGACGAACTCCCTGAAGGCGCCAGGAGCCTTTTCTTTCAGAGCCTGAACGCAGGCAAGAAGAGCCTGTCCTTGAGCTTGCGTGATCCGCGAGGCAGAGCCTTGTTCCATCGCCTCTGCGAGGGAGCGCATGCGGTAGTCAGCAATCTGAGAGGCGATGTCCCAGTTCGTCTGGGGCTCACCTATGAACAACTAAAGGAGCACAACTCTGCGCTGGTCTGCGCCCACCTGACCGGCTATGGCCGCGAGGGAAAACGTGCCTCGTGGCCTGGCTATGACTATCTGATGCAGGCTGAGGCCGGCTACTTCAGCCTCACCGGGGAGCCGGGCAGTCCACCGGCCCGAATGGGTCTTTCGGTGATCGATTACATGACGGGTGTCGTGATGGCACTCGGTACTGTCGCTGCGGTCTATGACGCTGCCCGCACAGGCGTGGGCTGTGATGTCGACGTGTCGCTGTTCGACGTGGCCATGTTCAACTTGAACTATGTCGGCACATGGCAACTCAACGCCGCAGATGAGACCACTCGACAGCCGCGCTCCGCGCACCCCTCGCTGACCCCTTGTCAGCTCTTCACCACCGCGGACGGCTGGATCTATCTCATGTGCAACAAGGAGAAGTTCTGGCAAGCGCTGTGTGAGCGTATTGGCAGGCCCGACTTGTTGGTACGCCCGGAGTTCACTGGCTATCCGCAGCGCCTTCTGAACCGCGATTTGCTTACCCAGGAACTCGACGCGATCCTGGTTCAGCACACCACGACCCATTGGATGACGGTGATGGGCGGAGCCGTACCAGCAGCTCCGGTTCGATCGGTGGCCGAGGCACTCCGGTCACCCGATGCGATAGACAGAGGCGGTATCGCCTCGGTGCCGCTGTCCGCCGGCCAGTACCTTCAACTTCTGCGAAGCCCTCTGCGCTACAGCAAGCCGGAGCCCGCTGTGCGTGCCGCCCCTGCGCGTGGAGCGGACACGGCCGCCATACTCGCAGAGCTAGGGCTTACCGAGGCCGACATCGCGCTGCTTCGTGAGCAGGGCGTCCTATGATGAGCCATGACCAAGCAGCCCGGCACAGCCCAGTACCAACTGTTGGCCCGGCATCTGATCGACGGTATCGAGCAAGGGCGCTACAGGGTCGGCGAGTATTTGCCCACAGAAGAACAACTGGCTCTGCAGTTCGCGCTGAGCCGAACCACCGTTCGCGGTGCTTTGCGCGAATTGCAGGCCCGCGGGCTTGTGTCTCGTCGCCCTCGTCTGGGTACTCGAGTCGAAGCCAGGGAGAGTCGCGCAGGATTTACCTTGGCGGGGGATTCAATCGACAGCCTGCTGCAGTTCACCCGCGACTTGCCGTTCCAGACCCTGGCCACGACAGAGTTGCTGGTCGACACGGATCAAGCCGCGGTTCACCGCCTTCCAGTCGGCCAGCGCTTCGTCCGACTGGCGGGGGTACGCGGCGAGCGCCATCAAGTGCCCGCGATCTACAGTGTTCACTTGGTACCAGCGCTGTACGCCGACGCAGTGGACTCCCTGGACGGTCTGAGAGGATCGCTGCCCGAGGCGCTGGCTTTGCAGCGAGGCCAGTTGGTTCACGAGATCGTGCAGGAGGTCGAGGTTTGCCGCCTGGACCGAGAGGCTGCGCAAGCGCTGCAATGCCGCATCGGGGTGCCTGCCCTTCGCACGCGGAGGTGGTACCGATTGCCTGGCGGCGAACTGCTGGTGATGTCCACCAGTGTCTCTCCCGAAGGTCGGTACACGATCACCTCAACCCTGCGTCGCGAACTGGTTCGCTGAGAGGCTGCGCCCGCAACCCGCACCCGTTGAGGTGGCTGACATGACAGCAGTTCCCTCTGTTGGACCAGCCTGGCTCTTCTGCCCTGCACACAGACCGGAACGCTTTGAGAAGGCGTGGGCCAGTGGCGCCTCTGCAGTCATCCTGGATCTCGAGGACGGTGTCCCAGACACGCTGAAGGAGCAGGCGCGAAACAGTGCCACCGCCTGGCTCAGGACCGTAGAGGGTCTGCTGGCGCAGCCCTTGCCAGCGATCCGGATCAACGCACTGCGAAGCCGAGAAGCGCTGCTCGACTTGTCCACGCTTCTGCGCCTCGATGGTCTACCACGCAAGGGGATGCTGCTCGTCCCAAAGGCTGACAGTGTGGGAGAGCTGCTGTGGCTGGAGGCCCAGCTCGCCCACGCCTTGCCCGCCTGGCAGTTGTGTGCGTTGATTGAGTCAACTCGTGGCCTGCATAGCATGGGCGAGATGCTCCGCGAATGCACTAGCTTGGCCGCGGTGGGCTTTGGCGCCGCAGATTTTGCTGCCGAGATTGGCGTTGCCATGGATTCGCCAACTCTGCATCAAGCCCGACGAAGCTTTGTGCTCGAAAGCGCCGCTTGCCCGGTGATGAGGCTGGATGTTCCCACCCTGGCTCTGGATGATGACGAACCATTGAGGCGGGATTGCTGGGTCGCGCGTACAGAGGGCTTCCACGGAAAGTTCGCCATCCACCCACGACAGGTCAAGGCCATCCTGCACGCATTCGCCCCTGCGGAGGCTGAGCTCCAATGGGCGAGGCGTGTCCTCCATGCGCATCAAAGTGCCGGCGGTGGCGCTATCCAGGTTGATGGGCAGATGGTGGACACACCTTTGGTCGACCGCGCCCGGGCTGTCCTTGCTCTCCTGCCAACATGAAGCTGCCAACCGCCTACTTCCAAGGACCTGAGGGTCTCCTTCACGAACGCTTTGGACTTGCTCCTGACGAGCTCTATCCCGGCCTGCGCATCGCACACCGTCCGGGCATCACCATGAGCCAGCAGGAAAACGTCGATGAGGCGCTGGACTCGATCAACTCGGCCATGGTCCATTACGACGAAGCCTATGCCTCGCACACCAGCTGGAAGCGGCCTCTGGTGGTGAGCACCCTGACCCTGCAAAGACTCATTGGCATGGGTTCCAAGTCGCTGGGTCGGCGGCGACGTATCTCGCGCATGGACTCGGTGGCAATGAAGAAGCCTGTCTTCGGTGGAGACACTCTTTACGCCGAGAGTGAAGTGTTGGCCGTGGGCCCAGCGCAGGCGCAGACCACACCGGTTCACTTGCGTACTGTTGGGCTGAATCAGCACGGACAGGTGGTGGCCGAATTGGTGTACCACATCGACATGTGGAATCGCGATTGCGGGCCGGACCTGCTTCCTCCAGGTTGTTCACCTGCCACCGATCCGCGGTTCGCCAGCCACCACCTCAGAGATGACGAAGCCTGGGTGGAGCAGGTGGGCTTGTACTTCGAAGACCTGGCGCCAGGAGAATCATTCGTCCACTGGCCCCGTAGAAGCCTCTACGCCGAGGAGACGACACGTCGAGTGTTGCGCTCCTTGGAGATGCAGCCCATCTTGCATGACTTGTCTCTCCAGGCGGAGCTTTTGGTCGGGCGTCCGGCAGTTCCCGAGACTTGGGTTCTGACGCTGGCAGCCGCTGCCAGCACACGAACGCTGGGGCGGGTCACTGCCAATCTGGGCTGGACCGACATCGAGTTCTTGGAGGACGTGCAGATCGGCGATACGCTGCAGTCGCAGTCCACCATTTTGGAAACTCGTGCATCGGGTTCGCGCCCAGACGAGGGCATTGCCACCGTACGTACTGAAGCCTGCAATCAGCGTGGGCAGGTGGTGGTGCGATTCCAACGAACCTTGTTGGTGTACCGCAGCAGTGCCCCCAATCCCTACGCTGATGCCGGGTACTGATCCCGTTGAAGTCACCAGGCCTGTCCGTGCCGACCGAACTTTGACCCACGGGGGTCAATATTCAGTCAGCGCCAACAGGTGTGACACGGCACGCGTGCTGGCCCGCACGGGCGCTCATGCCAGGCGCTGGGCATGCACCTGGTTGAAGCTGTCCCGGGTTTGCGAGAACGCCGTTTGCACAGCACTTTCAAGGGCTTGCCGAGCGCCCGGGTTCTCGAAAATGGTCGTGAACTCTGTGTAGTCGAGGATCTGGTCCTTCAAGGCCTGTGCCCGGGTCGCCAGGATGGCATCCCTGTCGGGCATGTTGCCGTTGGTGTCCGGGTTGCGGGTGTCCCGGGGGTCCGAGCGAATGGCGCGGAAGGTCGACAAGGTGTCGGCCAGTGAATGGCCGCCGTCAAACGTCAGGTAGGCCAGGGTGCCGATCAAGCCATCGCTGACCGAGAAGTCGGGTTGCTCCTGGGCGATCTGCTGATACAGAAAGGTCATGATGTTGGTGTTACCCGAAGGGCCCACCACCGCGTTCTGCTCCCGTTGCTGCAGGGCCTGATCGAAGGCTTTGATCTGGTCGGCAGCCGCAGGGCTCAGGCCTGCGGCGATGTAGCGCCCGGGTTGCCATTCGGGGTGCCTCTGGGTTTCCGCCTGGTGCGGCAAGCCAATGCCGTGGCGGGTGCTCTGCGCGGCGACAAACTTGGCGCCGGACCCTGCCAGGTGATCCGTGTCCGCCTTGCTCAGTCGCTCCTCGACCTTTTCCAAAATCGCGTCGCCTTCATCGCCGGCGTGGGCGGCTGACACCTGGTCGATCAGCGCATCAAGGCCTTGGACTCCGGCGTGGGCTTGCTTCAGATCGAGCAGCCACGCGCGCAGATCACCCACGGTGCGCAGGTCCAAGGTGGGATCCTTCAGTGCCTGGCGCAGTGCGTCGTGGTGTTCCCTGAGTTGAACAGCCTCGGCACTGGCTACGCCCACACGCTGTACCTGGCTCTTGAGCAAGGCCTCCACGTCCCCGGCGAATCGAGGCAGGGCAGCCGGTACCAGCCTGACACCTTCCCCCAGCGCCGTAGGGGCGGCCGATCGGGCCACCGTCACCACCTGCAGGTAGTTGTCATTGGCCTGCATGATCCACGGGGTGTCTTGCGCCATGGCCAGCGCGGTCTTCACGCCTACCAGCGTCGTGGCCATCAGGTGGTAGCCCGTCATGGCTTGTGGTGTCATCAGCTGACGATAGTTGTCCAGGGTCGGATGCTCCAGGAAGGCCGCCAACTCGGCCACCTCGGACGTCCAGGGGCGGTGATCGCTGCGCAAGGCACTGGCTACATCCGTCAGGGCCTGGGCGCTTTCGTCCGCGGTCATGGCTTGAAGCTGCTGGTGAAGGTACTGGCCCGTGGCATGAGCGGCCCGTAAAGCCGCCGCCGGCGGCTGATCGACCAGCTGGTCGACGAGGCGGGTTTCAAACTCCCGCCCGAAGGCGTTGTCATGCAGTTGGGTGCTGTGTTTGGGGATGTCGGCCTCTCGGGCAAGTGCCGTCGCCTTCTGGGCCAGGTCCGCCAGGCCCACCGCCTGGAACTGTTTGGCCACGCTGCGCAGAAGGTTTCCCGAGGCTTGTGGTTGTGGATCGAAGCGCAGCCAGCCTTGCCGGCATTGGCGCATCGCCGCTTCCATCACCTTCGACTGCTCTGGGTTGGACGCCGGCTGGTTGGTGTCCAGCGCGAACATCATGTCCAGCAAGATCTCGCGATCAACGCGCGCGGTTTCACGCGCATGCGCAGAGTTCTTCGCCTGCACCGAGTCCTCGATGTCGGCGAGTTCCAGCTCGGACAACGCACGCCCTTGCGTCGACAGGCCCAGAAACCGCCCGGCATGGTCGAACTGGGCCTGTGACGGGCTCGCACGACCTGCACCCGGGGCGACTTCGCCCATGAAGCGCACGGCCACGTGCGCTGCAATCGGCTGGCCGACGAGGAGCTGGATCCGGGTTTGTCGGTCAGGCAGAGGCTGGCCGCGCTGCAGCGATTCCTGGCGACGAATCTGGTTGACGAATGCGTCCAGACGGTGGTTCTCTCGCTTCAACTGACCGCTGATCTGGGCCAGACCTTTCTCCAGCAGGTTGTCCTTGACCAGGCGGATGCTTCGGTCGCCCAGGTAGACCATGCGCAGACCTTGCTGCTCGGCCGTTTGACGAATGTCCCGCAGTTGCGAGATGGATTCGACATTTCGAATGATGTGCATGCAAGGTCCTCGGCTGCTTAGGTTCAGACCGAGGGGCCGGCGGCACTTGCGGGACCCACGGGTGGCACCACCGCTGCTGCAGCTGCAGCCGCAGCCTGCGCCGCCGCCTTGGCCGCCGCTTTGGCCTGCTTTTCAGCTTCATCGGCCAGCTTGACCTCGTAGCGCTCTTTCATTCGCGAGAGGTGGTTATGGCGCGGGTCGCTCTGGATCTCGTCGAGACGAACCCCGTTGCGATCCACACGTTCAGCCTTCCACTCATCGACGTTGAGCAGGCGCCCGGCGGATTCCAGGCCGCGCAGGTGGTCTTGCACCACGTGCAAGCGGTCCACGGCCTTGCTGATTTCCTGCGGGGTGAGCAGGCCGGTGTAGGCCTGGACCATCTGGGACTCGAAGTCGGGCGCGAGGACTCGCTCGGCCAGGACTCGGTCCACCGCGCCGGGCAGGCCGATGTTGTGTAGCGGGTCGGCGCCGCTCACACCCTTGGCCTTCTGCCGTTCGACGATCTGCTCTTCCTCGATGTAGACGTCCGCGAGAGTGCGAGATGCTTCCAGCGCGCGTGCCAGGTGCTGACCCACTGGATGATCGTCCGGTACACCTGACTCACGCGCCTGCATCTGCAACGTGTGCATCAGACCCTGCATCTCGGGTGAGCCGAAGAAGTGCCTGAAGCCCAGTTCTTGGGCTTTTGCAACATAGGCGTCGACGTGTTGCAACAGGGCGGTCTGGGTGGCTTGCGGCAGGCCTACCGCCAAGTCCGCCACGGCCTTGCGGTTGGCCGGTTGCGTGGCGTAGACACCGAGACCAACGTCTTTGAAGGCCTTCGTGATCTGGCCGTGGACGGTGCGGTCCAGCACCTGCCTGTCGCGTTCCGACAGGTTGTGGAAGGCCTTGAGGTCGAAGTCGGCCCCTTGCAGGCTGAAGTCGTTGTCGATGCCCGTCAGGCCGCGGTAGGTGCCGTCGTCTGAGACATCGATGTGGAAGTTGCCCGAGTGGCGATCCATGCTGCACAACAGGCAGTCCACGAGCGCCAGCGAGTTCAGGTCCCGCATGAAGGCGCCGTTGTTCTGGATCTTGAGCAGGATGCCGGAGTCAATGAGCTTTCTGGCCTCCATGCCCGGCGCACGCGACATCAGCAGGCCCTGATTGGACACGGCCTCGGCGTTCTCCCCAGGGGTGTTGATTTGCCCTGCCGACACCATCACGCCGCCGTTGGTCAGCAGCGAGGTCGGCACCTGTGCGATCTGGCTGCGCACGATCACCCCGGCGCCCAGCAGTTCGTCCAACCGTGAAGCGGCGACGTTGCGGGCCTCGTAGCGCATGTCCACCGCCGAGCGCACCATGAACTCATCGGCGTTGCGGCGCTGGTTGACCACGACGGGCTCAACGACTTCGGCACCAGCCCTGGCGGCCATGATCATCACGGCCGCGCCCTGGCGGTCCACCGGCTTACCGGGCTTGTAGACGAAGTCTTCGCCGTTCGTGCCCTTGACCTCGTAGACCGTGTTCAAGAAGCCATGCCCCAAGGGCTTGACGGTGCTGAGATCCAGCGTGCCGCTGTGGATCAGCCCAGGCTGCAGGTCGATGCCCAGGCGGCGCAACTCAATGGCCTGTTGCCAGCTGACGGTGGGCACGGTGCTCAGGTTACGGCGGTTGGCCAGCACGGCGCCAATCAGGTGCAGATCGGCCTCGACGCGCTCGCTCAAGTCGTCCATGGCCTTGTGGGCAGCCTTGGACAGCGCCGGGTCGGCCACCAGGGCATCGACCTTCTCGCCCAAGACGCCCAGCCGCGTGAGCAGGATGGCGGCTTGTGCGGCACGCTGGGCCGGGTCGGCGGCCACGTTGTGGTCGGCCGTCGCCTGGCGGTACAGCACAAGTTCGTCTCTGATGGGCTGGGCCTTGGCGGGGTCGAGCTTGGCCAGCAGTTCCTCCACGCGCACCGTGGCCTGGAGCGACGAGCGCACATCGGCCAGGGGCCGGTAGTCCTGGGTGGTGGTCGGCTGGGCCGTCGTCTGTGCGGGTTCGTTTGCCTCGGCCGCGTAGGCCGCGCCGGCTGCATTGGCGGACTCGGTCATCACCTGCGCGATGGTGTCCTTGTGGTCGAAGTGACTGAGCACCTCGAGGTATCTGGCCACCGGGAGCTGGCCCGCAGTGCTCTCGGCATTCACCTGCTGGATGTCGCGGAACAACTTGTCGTAGCGCCCGACACCGGGTGATGCGCCGGCGCGTACGCTATCTCCGATGGCCACCCGCACGGCATCGGCCACCTTGACCTGCTGCTGGAAGCGCCAGTCTGCCGACTGGCCAAAGCCGTTGAGTGCGCGCAGGATGCGGGTGCCCAGGCTGGCCAGCTGCACGCTGCCGTCCTGGTTGACCTGCAACTGCTTGCCCTCGTTCAGGGCGCGGTTGACGACGTGGAGGATGTCGGGCAGCGAGTGGCCAATGTACGGTCCGGGCATGAGGACTGACTCCGTAGGCAGGGATATTGGTTGATGCCTCCCAATCTACTTTCGTCTAATTCCTGGGCCAAGTGTTAATCCGCTCGCCTCACTTCTTAAGCAAGTCCGCAAACCGCGCATCGGCCTGCCTGATGAAGCCGGCCGGGTCTTTCAGCCACTTGGTCTGGATGTCGGCGTCGTAGTTGAGGTAGAGCTTGCCGTCCAGGATACGGAACTTGTCGGGCTCGATGCTGACCAGGTTGCCTTGCGACACGCCATACGCACAGTAGCCGCCGTACTGAGGGGCGTACTTCATCGGCTCGGCCTTGAACAGATCGAGGTGGCGCTGGGAGGTGAACTTCCACTTGGCGCCCATCCAGGTGTGGACGTAGGCGTCCTGACCTTTGACCGGCTTGCCCTCGGTGAAGTACGCCACCGTGTCATAGCCCAGGATGGCGGTGTCGGTGTGGCCCCCGAAGAAGCCCCCTTTCAGCGTGTTGATGGGCGGTGCGGCCAAGGCGCCGAAGCTGGTGAACACGCTGGCGGCGACCACCAGCAGCGCGCCACGGCGGCTGGTCTTGGGGGCGGTTTGGGCTTGCATGACGGGCATCTGAATTCCTTGATGTGAATGGGGCTCGAGCGGGTTGGACATGACTTCACGGCAAGCTGGTGCGGCACCGTGCGCCTCCCATTGCAAGGGAAAGGTGCCGTGAAGCACAGTACAAATGTTAGACTAAAGTATGAATCTCTTGGCCGCAGCATCGATCGCAGAAGTGGTCGCACAAGCCATCCTCACCGGGGTTGGCGTTTATGCTGTGCTGGGGGCCGTCATGGGGCTGGTCTTCGTGGTCTTTGGGGCGCCCCGCATCGACCCGGCTGCCCGCCACCTGCGCTGGACCGTGCGTCTGCTGCTGTGGCCCGGTGCCGCCTTGCTGTGGCCGCTGATGCTGCGCAAATGGACGACCCGCCAAGGGCCGCCCGTCACATGACACCCCGTCACCGCCGTTTTCGCCGCTGGTGGTGGCGCATCGTGCCGCTGCTGCTGGCGGTGTTGTTAGTGACTGCAGCAGGAACCGTTCTCGACCCACCTGCCAACCGGGGATGGCCCGCCGCCGTCCCTGCCGAGAAGCCCTGATGTCGCACAGCTACCAGACCGTCGGGTGGACCGCTTTCAAACGCCGCTTCGACACCTGGATGCTGGCGGGCGCGGGCCTGTATCTGCTGACTTTTGTCGGCGTGTCCAGCTTGGTCACACCCGATGGCGAGAGCTTCACGCCGCTGCAGATGCTGATCCGCGCCACGGGCACGTTGGCCTTCCTGCAATTCAGCTTCGTGCTCAGCATCGGGCCGCTGGCGCGCCTGACGCCTCGCTTCAAGCCCTTTTTGTACAACCGCCGCCACCTGGGCGTGTTCACCTTTGTGGTCGGTTTGGCCCACGGCGTGCTGGTGCTGATCTGGTACCACGGCTTCGGTGTGATCAACCCGCTGTTGTCATTGCTGGTCTCCAACCCGCGTTACGACAGTCTGGGGGGCTTCCCCTTCGAAGCGCTCGGGCTGGTCGCGCTCGTTCTGCTTTTTCTGCTGGCTGCCACCAGCCACGACTTCTGGAATGCCAACCTGGGGCCGCGCGTGTGGAAGACCCTGCACATGGCCGGTTACGTGGCCTACGCCTTGCTGGTGGCGCACGTGGCGCTGGGGGCGCTGTTGACAGAACCCCACCCGGTGTACTTCGCCATGCTCGCGGTGGGCTGTGGCCTCGTGGCAGGGCTGCATGTCTATACCCACGTCGTCGCCTTGGGGGCTGTGGAAGCCAAGGCCAGCCTCCAGGGTTGGCTGGCAGTCGGCCCGGCGGCAGGCTTGCCTGACGGCCGGGCGCGCGTGGTTCAAGCGGCTAACGAGCAGCGCATCGCCGTGTTCCGCGATGGCGCGAAGGTCAGCGCCGTCTCCAACGTCTGCCGCCACCAGGGTGGCCCGCTGGGCGAAGGTCGCATCGTCGACGGGTGCATCACCTGCCCTTGGCATGGCTACCAGTACAGGCCTGAGGACGGTTGTTCGCCGCCGCCCTTCACCGAGCGCATCGCCACCTTCGCCACCCGCATTGAGCGCGGCGTCGTCTATGTCAACCCCGAACCTCTGCCACCGGGAGCTTGGGTGGCGCCGTCGCTCATCAGGCCCGTGAACGATTGACGCCATGACCGAACCCGCAAGCAATGAGCAGGACTTCTTCATCGGCTGGGCCGACACGCCAGCTGCCGACCGGCGCTTCTTCCTTCGCGCGGGCGTGGGTTTGAGCCTCGGCGCCGTGGCGCTGGGCGGCACACTGGCTGCGCTGCAGCGCCCACCTGGGCCAGGTCAATGGAACCCGGATGACGTTCGCGAATGGCGTGGCCAGGTCAGCGCCGCACCCTATGCCACGCTGCGCACCCGGGACCTTGGCGCGACAACGCCCTCAACCGCCGGTGGTGATCCCCGCACCGCCTTGCTGTCCTGCCTGGGCAAGTGCGGCGTGAACGATCAGATTGCGGCGCTGGCGGGTCAGCCGGTGGTGGTGACGGGCAGCCTCATCCAGCGCGGCCGCCACGCCATGATTGCCGTCGACGAGAACGGGCCGTGGATCCGCCGTGATGAAGGCGCTGCGGCAGACCCGGTTCTCACCATGCCCGAGCCCGAGTTCCTCGGCGAGGTGGATCTGACTGGCGAGATCCTCGACGCCAAGTGCTGGTTCGGCGCCATGCGCCCCGCCCAGGGCAAGACCCACAAGGCCTGCGCCGCGCTGTGCATCCGCGGCGGCATACCGCCCGCCTTCTTCGCCCGCGACGGTTCTGGCCGCGGCGCCTTGATGATCATGCGCCAAGGGGGCGCCGCCTACGGTCCCGACTTGCTGCCTCTGGTCGCAGACCCGGTGCGTCTGCGCGGCCGGGTCTACCGGCACAGTGACCTGCTGATGGTGGATGCCCCGCTGGCGGGTATCACGAGGGTGTGAGCAAGGGGCTGAGGATGGCCACGCCGATGCCCAGCGGCCCAGTCATGGGCGGCGTGGGCTGGTGGGCAACGGGTCAACTCGTCGGCTGATGGACGCCCTCTGGGTGTGAGGCCGGCAGTTCGTCTCCCGCATCCGGTGCTGCGTCGGGGCTCGCGCTCATCCAGGCGTCAAAGCCCGCATCTTCGCCACGCGCGATGCGCTCACGAAAGTAGCTCTCGGTTTTCAACGCCGAGACCTTTTCGGCGATGGCTGTCACGAAGAACTGGTTCATCGAGACCTTTTCCTCTTCAGCCACGCTACGTGCATATTCAAACAGCGACTCAGGTACACGCAAAGCGTAATGGGCCATGTCAGTTCTCCTTGGTGGGAGGCAGCCAACTCTGCAAGAAGGCCGCGGGCGTCAGCAGGTTCAGGTTGAAACGAAGCGCCGCTCGCGCAAAGTCTGCGGTATTCAAGGTCACCAGGGCATCTGCCTGGCCATTCAAAGCTGTTTCAAGCACCATCTCATCGGCAGCGTCCCGCGTTTGCGGCCTCCACAGGACATGCAGGTGAACGTGTTGGGCATAGACGCAAAACGCATCGAGAAACGCGTCGACCATGCGGTGGTCTCGCCCTCCAGCTTGCAGCTGTTCCGGCCTCTTGAGCACTGCCTCGTACTCCAGCATCAATGGAACAGACACCAAGGCAAGGAAGCGCCTCTGTCGCAGCGCCTTCAAGACGGCAAAGGAGGCCCCTAGACGGCTTCGGCCTGCAGAAACCAGCACATTGGTGTCAAGAACCGCTCGAATCATATCGCTAATGATATGAATCGATGACCTGGAGGTCAATCAGCTCAACCTACTCCACCATAAGCCACCCCCGACAAGCGAGCCATCTCCGGCTTCCAGGTGGTGAGGTCGTCCAGCGTGAACTTCGACAGGTGGTCGTGGCCACAGGCACGGGCCATCACCTGCATCAACTCGGTGCAGGCGAGGAGGAAGTTGGCGAGCTGCCGGGCGGACTTGTCCACCGCCAGACGGCTGACCAGATGGGGCTTTTGCGTGGCGATGCCCACGGGGCAGTTGTTGGTCTGGCAGGCGCGCATGGCGATGCAGCCGATGGCCTGCAAGGCAGCGTTGGACAGCGCGATGGCGTCAGCCCCCAGCGCCAGGGCCTTGATGAAGTCCGGTGCGGTGCGCAATCCGCCTGTGATGACGAGGGTGACGTCACCACGGGCGCTGCGGTCCAGATGACGCCGAGCCCGGGCCAGGGCGGGAATGGTTGGCACGGAGATGTGATCACGGAACAGCACGGGCGCGGCACCGGTGCCGCCGCCACGCCCGTCCAGGATGATGTAGTCCACGCCCACCTCGAGCGCGGCGTCGATGTCACGCTCCACCTGCTGCGCCGAGAGTTTGTAGCCCACCGGGATGCCGCCCGTGCGCTCGCGCACTTCGGCCGCAAAGTCGCGGATCTGCGCCACGTCGGTCCAATCCGGAAAACGAGCGGGCGAGATGGCGTCCTGCCCAGGCTGAAGGCCACGTACGGTAGCGATCTCGGGCGTCACCTTGGCGCCGGGCAGGTGGCCCCCGGTGCCGGTCTTGGCGCCCTGGCCGCCTTTGAAGTGGAACGCCTGGGCGGCTTGCACCTTGGCCCAGTCGAAACCGAAGCGGGCCGAGGCCAGCTGGTAGAAGTAGCGGGAGTTGGCCTGCTGCTCCTCGGCCAGCATGCCGCCTTCGCCTGAGCAGATGCCGGTGCCGGCCATCTCGGCGCCTTGGGCCAGCGCCACCTTGGCCGAGGCCGACAAGGCGCCGAAGCTCATATCGGACACAAACAATGGAATCCGCAGCGTCAGCGGCTTGCGCGCGCGCGGCCCGATGACGACCTCGGTGCCTACGGGGTGGTCGTCCAGCAGGGGCGGTCGGTGCAGTTGCGCCGGTAGGATCTGGATGTCGTCCCAGCTGGGCAGTTGCTCGCGCGGCACGCCCATGGCTTCGACCGCACCGTGATGCCCGGTCTTGCTCAGGCCCTCACGGGCGTAGCGCTGGATGATGGCCACCTGCGGCTCTTCGGCCGTACCGTGGCCGGTGTCGGCATAGGCGCCGAGGTAGGCCTCCCGGTCGAAAGGCTGCGGGTTGCGCTGCGCCCAGGCGTCAATCTCGGCCGCATCCACCCACACCTGCCCGTCGGACACCCAGGCGCTGAACTTGTGCAGCACCTCGTGGTGGTTATAGGACGACACGCCGGTGTCGAAGCGGTAATCCCAGTCATGCAGCCCGCACACCAGGTTGTCCCCGCGCACGAAACCGTCGGCCATCAGCGCGCCGCGGTGCAGGCAGCGGCCGTACAGCACCGAGACCTGCTCGTCGTAGCGCACGATCACCAGGTCGACGGTTCCCACCAGGGCGTGGGCGGGCTGGCGATCGGCCAGGTCGACCCACGCGGCAATGGCTATCGGTCGCGGCGCCGAGGCGTTGGTGAGTGGCGTGCAGGCGTTGGGCGTCATGGTGAGCGATTCGTTCGGGCGGGGTTCAGGTGCCGTTCGCTGAAGAAGAATGACCGATGGCCAAGAAAGTACGGTGCCGCCTTCACGACTTGATCATCCCGCTGCCTGCTTTGATGGCCTTCTTGTCATCGAACACGAGGTGGGCCAGGCGGTCGATGTAGTTCTCGCCCCCGAGCACGGCAACTTTCAGGTCCTTGGTGATGTAGCCCTTGAAGCCGGTGTTGGCCTTCTGCAGCTCGTAGTTGCCGAGGAAGATGTCGTGCTAGTCGTTGCGAAAGGCAGTGTCTTCCTTGGCCTTGGCGAGCATCCAGCCGGGGCGCAGCACATGGTCAGGCACACGACCGCCATGCTCGGCCATCTCGTGCAGCAAGGCCTTGGCTGAGGCGTCGACGATGGAGCCACGGTCTTTGCCGCTCTTGCAGCCCTCCGAGATGGCCCCGGGCTCATGCTCGGCGATCTTGCTTTCCAGAGCGATGATGAGTGCACTCACCTCGGACGGGTCCATGCGTGGGCTGACGCGCTCGCCGCCAGCCAGGTTGGCAATACCTCTGGCCACCTTCTCGAACAAGCGCGTGATGCCCTTGACCTCCTGGAGCTCCAGCTGGCGGCCGATGGTGGCGCGAAGTTTCTCCATGTCTCGCAGCTGGGCGGGTGGCACCTTCCCGCCGCTGGACAGCCGGGAGATGGCCTGGTCCAGCGACTGCAGGGCGCTGCGGTTCTGAGCCCGCATTTCCTTGTTGGTGCCCAGGTAACTGGCGTCCTTGATGTCCTGGCGCCAGGCGCGCACGTCCACCTGCACCTCGTGGGCCTGGCCGTTGACGGTGACGTTGAAGCTGCGGCCGTTCAGGCTTTGCAGCGCCGCGTGGTGGATCTGGGTGAGCTTGGGCTCGCCATTGAAGCGGCTCATCAGGTTGAGGTTGGAGAAGGTGAAGTGATCCACCTTCTGGCCCGGATGACTGGCGATGAAGTCGGCGATCAAGGACTTGACGAGTGTCTCTGCCCTGGCGTTGGCAACTGCTTGTTTGTCATCGTGCGACCACTTCTCGCCCAGCTTGGATGGCTGCGGCGCAAAGGTGCCGTTGCGATAGAACGTGGCCTGCGGCGGGTGCTCGGCTGGGCCATAGCTTGTTTTCCAGGCGTTGGTGGGCTGATCGGTGGTGTGGGCGTGGCAGGTGCGGGCCTCCAGGCTGGCGGCCTCGCGCACATGGGGCAGGGCAGCCAAGGGGGTGAACTGGTTCCATCCGACGCTGTCGGACGTGGCGTAGCCGGTGGCCCAGATGTCCTTTTGCGCCAGCAGCTCATGGCGTGCGGGCTCCAGTCGGCTTGCCAGCTCGGGATCCAACGCCTTGAGCGCGTGCTTGACCTCGGCTGTGAAGGCCTTGATGTCGTGCTTCAAGGCCTGGCTGTCGACCTTGCCCTGGCCGTGAGTGGGCATCTGAAAGGAGTCGACTTTCGATTGCAGCGCACCGAAGTCGCCTGCAGGCGCCAAGCGGCGCGCGGCATCCAACTGCGTCTGCAAGAAGTCGCGGCAGTCCTGGACGTTCAGCCGGTTGTCCTTGCTGAAGGCGGGCAGCGGCAGTGTTTCGTCCTCGACTGTCGGCTCGCTGTCGTCGGCCAACTGCGCCTGCAGCTCGGCCCCCAGCGCTGCATCGCCGGCTACGGCGCGGGCGCCGGACAGCGGCGCGCCCGATTCGGACCGCTGGCGCAGGGCCTGGGGCACCGGCTCGCTGGCGGTCTGCCGCACGGCGTCGGTACCCACCTGGGCGCTGGAAGGCACAGCGGGCGACTGGGCGGGGCGGGCTTGCTCCAGCGGAGCGAAGGCCAGCGGCAGGCTGACCGGGAGGGTGACGGCACCGATGATGTTGGACATGCTGATCCTCAGGCGCGAAGCATGTCGGCTCCGATACCCTCCCGGAAATCGGCAGGTGTCGCAGCGGAGTTGACGAAAGAACCATCGCCCTGGGGTGCTCCCCCCGAATCGGAACCCTTGCCGGCCTGCGCCAGTAACTGCGACCACCGGGACTGCCACTGACGGCAGGCACCCACGAACGCCTTCATCTCACCCAGCCACCGCTGGGCGGTCAGGCCTTCGGCGGGCAGGCGGCGTGACAGGTAGACCCACTGCGAATCCGGCTCGTAGCCGAGCGTGGCGCCGCCAGTGCCCTTGCCGAAGAGGTTGGCGGCCATCAGTTCACTCCAGACGGCCAACGGTGCCTGGGCCGGCAGTTCCCCGACCAGCGTGTACATCGTCAGGTCGGCCTGCTCCTCATCGGGATACAAGGTCAGGTGGACATCGTCACCGAAGGACAGCGTGCAGCTGTGCTGCTCGTCCCAGGCCAGATCCGGCAAGCCCAGCAGGCGTCCGATGGACTGCAGCAGGCTGTCCAGGGCGGGTTCGATGTTCATGGGAGTTCCTTGTGGCGGTGGTTGGACGATCTGGGACTCAGGGGCTCAGGGGCTCGTGGACGTCGGCATCAGCGCGGCTTGGCCACATTCGGGTCGTGGGTTGGAACGTCAGGCAGCTTCAGCAAATTCAGTCGGTCCTGGATGTCACGCGTCTCGCGGTCGATGCGGCGCGGGTGCGCCGCGTGGCTGGCTTCCTGGCTGGGTGTGCGCAGCTTTTCGGCGGCCTGCGTGCTGGGGCTTTGGGTGTGCTTCACCACCGCAGCAGGGGTCGAGCGCAGCTCCTTCATCGCGGCCTTGTGGGCGCTGTAGTCCTTGTAGGCACTGTGCAGCGCCTTCACGCCCTCGGCAAACTTCTTGCCGACGAACACCACGGCGTCCTTGAAGTCACGGGCCGTTTCGCGAGCCAAGTGCCCGATGCCCTTGGCGGCCCACACGGCCACATCGGCGATCAGCTTGACGGCACGGCCACCCAGGGACCGCCCGGCCGACACTTCGTTATTGCTCGGCTCCTGGGTGACCTTGACGTCAGCGGCCTGCCCAGCCTGGAGATTGCTGATCTGGATGTTGAGATTCAAGTTGGGGGTGGAGGTGATGGAGGTCATGTCGGGCTTTTCATGTTGGAGATACACGGGCGAGGGGTGAGGTGGGATCAAGCCCGAGCGGCATGGAACTCGTCAAAGCGTGCCCGGGTCACGTCGAAGGCGGCCTGAACCGCATCGGCCAGGCGGGTGCCGGTGGCACCACCACCCAGCACATCACCCAGGCTGAGGTAGCTGGTGACGTGCGTGTCCAGCACGGCCTGCCGGTTGGCCTGCACCTCGGCTTGGACAGCGCTGCGCGCGGCCTTGAACTGTTCCTGCGGCAGGTGCTTGAAGTCCTCGGGCGGCACCTCGCGGGGGTCGGCCGCGATGGAGGCGGCCGTGGCCATGGCCTCGGGGATGGAGTGCCCACCGTCCATCACCAGGAAGGCCAGGTTGCCTGCGAAGGCATCACCGTGGTTCAGGGACTGGCCATCGGCGGTCTTCAGCGCACCGGCACGCTCCATGTGGTTGAGCAGGAAGGCCAGCATGTTGGTCGTCCCGGACAGGCCGTTGACGGTGTTCTGGTTGTTCTCCAGGGCGTTGCGCTCGAAGGCCTTGGGAGCCTGAACATTGACGCCGGTGCGTGAGGGCACGTTGATCTGCGCCTGCCAGTCGTCGGGCACCTCGGGTTTGGGTTGGTGCAGCAAGGCCGTGCCGTAGTGAGCGGTCTTCACGGGCTCGCCACCGACCTCGTCATCCTTGGAGCTTGATGCCTTGTGGGCCACCTCCAGCACGATGTCGTCCACGGAGCCGCCCTCTGGCGCGCTGGTCAGCGCAGGCAAGAGGTCTCGCAGAGCCTGAGCCAAATCGGGGCGAGACGAGGCGACCCGGTCGGCTGCAGCGCTGATGCTGTCAACGAGTTCCTGCCGATCGGCGTGCAAGGTTCCGTCGCTATGTTTGACGTAGCCCATCGCCCTTTCGACATCGACGGTGCGGTTTACCAAATCGTTTCGCAGGGCCCGCAACTCGGCCTTGGTCGGGTCGCCCTCTGGCAGCAGGCCAGCCGCCTTGAAGGTCTCGGCTTCCAAAGCCTGCAGGATTCGCTCGGCCTCCAGCCCGGCGCGAGCCACGTGCATCGTGCCCTTGGAAGATGTCACCGTGTCCTCTGATGACCGGCTGGGCTTGATGGCGTGGCTGTAATTGTGATTGGCGGCATTCATCCAGGGGCCGATGACGTCGGAGGAGACTTTGGCTGCCACCCAGTAGCTCATGACCATCTCGTAACCGTTCTGCGTGGGCGGCGACAGCAAGGCCGACAGCGTCTGGGCGCTGGGTTGCTGCAGATAGGCCTGCAACTGGGGCACCTCGGCATGCCAGGGGCGAGGGTCTTTCTTGAGGGCTTCGGCCAGGCTCTGGATGTTGTGGTCCGAGGTGTAGTGCTTCTGGTCGGTCAGCATGTGCTGAAGCAGGTAGCGGTTAACGGCATCGGCCGCCGCCAGCATCGTGGGCGCAGGCTGGTCCACCAGCGCTTTGCCCAGGGCCGACTCGAACATCCGGCCGAAGGTGTTGTCGTGGCGTTGGGTGAGCTGCTTGTGCTGGCTGACCTCTTCGGCCAGGCGGCCCGCCTGGGCGGCGAGGTCTGGCGCCACGGGGGCCAGGTTGGCTTGCACCTGCGTCAACAGAGCGGCGGTGCTGGCCTGGTTCATCTGCCCGCTCAGCCACAGGTCCCTCAGGGCGTTCTCCGCCATGTCCAGAACGCCAGCGGCACCTGTCGATCCCTGAGCCGCGGCTTGGCGCAGGGCGCCAAGGAGCTCCAGCACGCACTCGCTTTCGGTGCGGGCCGCCGTGCGCTCCCCCTTCGCGTTGGCGCGCCCTAGGTCCTGGGTGACTGAGCCTTCCAGCCGCGTCAACTCCAGTTCATTCAGGTCATGGCCATCGCTGGGCCCGCCGAGCAGGCGTCCGGTCCCATCGAAGCTCAGCCCTGGTCTGCCATGTTCGGCTGCCGCCAAGAAGCTGGAGGCCACCCGGGCGTCGATGGTTTTGCCGATCAGGGCCTGCAGTCGGCCCTCACGGCTCTGCAGCGGCTTGCCCTGGGTCACGGTGTCATGTTCACGCAATTGCGAGGCGAAACGGTCCAGGGCGGCGGCTTCTCGTCCACTCTGGCCGGTCAGGCGGTTGGCGGCTTGCTCCAGGGTGTTGTGCTTGACGAGGCGAACCGAGTGATCACCCAGATGGACGACGTGCTCACCCCGCGCTTCGGCCAGGCGGACGATGCCGGCCAGTTCGTTGAGGCTGCGGACGTTGTGGATGACGTTGCTCATGAGGTCCCTTATGGATGGCTTCAACGAAAGTATAGGTATAGACTTTCGTCTAACAAATCGATAATCCGTCACTAACGATCACGCCCATGAGCTCGATCGGTCACCGAATTCCGGACGTCCCTGTGTGGGCGCGTGCAGCGTCCGCTGACACGTCTGATCCCCAAACCAACCCGACGCAGGCGGTGTCGTCACGCGGCCTGTGGGCGCGCGGTGTGCATCTCGTGTTCGGCGTGCCGGCGGCTTTTTCGCCGCAGTGCCAGACGCAGCACCTATCGGGCTATGTCGAACAGGCGGAAAACCTGCATCAGGCCGGCGTCGACGGTCTGTGGTGCCTGGCGGTGAACGATCCCTTCGTCATGTCGGCCTGGGTGGCTTCTTGCAGAGCTTCGGACAGGCTGGGCTGGGTTGCCGACGCCAATGCCGAACTGAGCCGCGCACTGGGCCTCGATCTGTGCCTGGCTCCGCTGGGCATGGGCACGCGCTGCAAGCGCTTCGCAATGCTCATCCGCGACGGCCAGGTGCTTCATCTGGCCGTCGAGCCGCCTGGGCAACTGATGGTGTCGGCCGCGCCCTACATGCTGTCGGCCGTACGGTCGTATCTCGCATGAGCGCGGCCTTCCAAACCCTGGCTGATGCCGCAGCCCGGGAACTCGCCACGGCAGGTCATCAGGCGTTGGCGCTGCCGCTCGGCTCGCAAGCCGCCGGCCTTTGCTGGGAAGAGACCTGGGGCGGTGAAGTTGATCGACCGGTGGGCATCACGGCGGTGTTCAGCGCTGGTCTGAATGTGGCCACCAGCGCCCACCTGCAGCTCATCGCCGTGCTGAACCTGGCCCTGCCGGGCCTGGACGGCCGTGCCGGCTGGACGGGCTTCGCCCAGCACCTGGCGCTTCGCTTTCAGCCTGTGCGTCTGATGATCGAGCCCGAGAGCCAGCGGCTGGCCTGGTGCTGGCGCGAGGTGCTGGCAGGCCCCGTGGCACCGCGCTTGCTGGAGCGTGTGGACCACCTGTCGGGTTTGGCCCACCGCGCGATGCCGCTGCTGGCCAACTTGTTGCAGGCCATGGCCGGTGCCGAGGATGAGGCCGACGAGGCCTCCATGGGGCGAGAGGCGGCCGAGGCCGTCTTCCGCGAGGCGTCCAGCCTGGGGGTGATGACATGAGCAGCGCGCTCGCCCAATCTCTGCAGGCCGCCTTGCTGGCACGCCAACTGGCGCCCCAGGCGCTGGCGGCCCTGAACGACGACGCCTGCGCCTGGACGATCGACCTCGGGCATGGCCTGCAGGCCGAACTGGCGCTGCAGCGCACGTCCTGGAGCGACCATCAGCTGACCCTGGTGACTGCCACTGACAGTGCCCACGAGCCCGCGCGCTGGCCCGAATTGGACCTCTTTGCCCACGAGATGGACGACCTGGCGGCACCCTGCCGTCTGCTGCGTTTCGAGACCGAGCTGGGTGTCTCGGTGCAAGGACGCGCCGAGGGAGCTTCGGCACTCGGAGACCTGGCCGCCGAGCTGGTTTTCCTCCAGCGGCGGACCATCAGCCTGCTGCTCGAACCCTGGGTGATGCTGGCCCGCGGCCAGTGTTCGATCGACGAGGCGGGCCTCCGGGTGGGGGCTGCCGTGGTGCAAGGCCAGGGCCCGATCCCTGACCAGCTTGCGAGCCAGGAGGGTGCCTGATGGCCACCGGAGGCATTTCTTCCAACCCGTCGCCGGGCCTGGACGCCGCGCGGCTGGCCTCGCTGCCGCCCCTGGGGGGGGCTCAGGCACAGCCGGCACAGGCGCCAGGGCTCGGCGCCGACTGGGCGCCCGCCTCGCCCGCTCGCCCGCCCTTGCAGGCCCAGGGGCCCCAGGCGCAGGCGGTGGAGTCCCCCAGCGCGTCGACCTTGACGGGGCAGGCCCAGGCCCAGCCGCAGGCACCTTCCAAGGTGGAAGCGGCGTTCGTGAAATTCAAGGAACTGGGCGACAAGCCGGCGGTCAAGATGCTGACCAACGTCGTGACCGGTGAGGGCCACGCCTACGCCAAGTTCAACGAGGAGCTGTTTCCCGAGCGTCGGGATGCGAAGACCGGCCGCCTGACCTCACCGACCCGCGACTTCAACACCGCCAAGGCGCTGGAGATCGCCGGTGGCGTCGGCTGGGGCGTGCGGCAGGCGGTGGCTGCGAGCGATCGGGTCGTCAAGGGTCTGGGCTCGGCGTCGAAGTTCGACGCGCTGAAAGGCTCCGTGAGCAGCGTGCCGCTGAGCAGCGACATCACGCATGGGGTCATCGGCACCGGGGCGGCGCTGTCGGCGGTGGCCGCCGTCAAGCAGGACGTCGAGCTGGTGCGTGACACCGTGCTGGACGTGGCGGCGGCCAAGGATCGGTCCCGTCTGCACGAACTGCTTCAGAACTACGACGTGGCCACCGGGCACTTCAAGGACCCCGACAGCGGTGCACTCCAGCCGGACCCCGAGCGCAAGGCCGAGATCGAGTCTCTGGTGAACAAGAAGGGCGGCGACCGCAGCCGCTCGCACCTGCAGGCTGCGGGCGACCGGATGGCGCAGATCAAGGACGCCACGCTGGCCAACGCCGGCTTTGCCAGCAGCGTGCTGTTCACGGTGGGCAAGGATGTCGTGGCCACTTCCGTGGGCAAGTCTCTGGCCAACGTGGTGCCGGGCCTGGGCATTGCCGTCAACGGCCTGGCCGCCGCCAACGCCACCTGGAAGGCCGCCACCAACTTCACGGCCTTGAACAATGTGCAGCTGGCTGCGGACCAGGCCAAGGACGACCCGCTGTTCGCGGCTGTGGCGGCCCATGTGGCGCAGGAGCGCATCTACAACAGCCGCAAGCACCTCCTGAATGCTGCCACCAACGCCACGGGCGCCGCCCTCAGTGCGGCAGCCCTGGCCGCAGGGCCCGGGGCGCCCGCGGGCCTGGCAGTGGCTGCCATCGTCAGCTCCTCGATCACCACGGCCTCGGCCATCGGCACGGCGGTGTTCGAGGTCGGCCACGCCGCGCAACTGGCCGCCCGGCGCAAGGACGCTGGCAAGGAGCTCCAGGGTTTTGAGCGCCAGTTGGCAGACACCGTACGCCCCGAGGAGAAGAAGGCGCTGTGGGCCAATCTGGCCAAGCCGGAGAACATTGGCGTGGCTGAGCGGGCCCTCATGGCCAAGCTGCGGAATGCGGACCCCCAGGAGTCCGCCAAGGCGGTGAAGTTCCTGGAGGACTTCGGCCTGACCAAGCAGACCATCAACAAGCTCAAGGTCATGAGCGACAAGGGCGACGGCCACCTCAAGGCCCTGCAGCAGGCGCTGTATGTCGACAAGGTTGCGCTGTCGGGCCGGGGCGCGGTCTACAGCCTGAAGTCTTTCGGCAAGGTGCTCGGCGTGGTGCAGTTGTACGAACGCTTTGCCCACAGCCGTGCAGGCCAATCCCTGAAGTCCCACCTGGAAAGCGGGATCCACGGCGCTCGCGACTGGGCGCGCGACAAGCTGGGCGACAAGGCCGACACCGGGCCCTTGCGCCACCTGCTGTACGCGCGCCACAACCCGCTCTCGCGCATCGCGCAGGGCAAGGGCACGGAGGCTGACCATGCCTGGGTGGCCCGCCACCGAGAGCAGGCGACTGTGGCCGCGCATGCCCAGCTGCAAGTCCATCGGCCGCCCGACCTGGATGCCGCGGCCATTCGAATCCCCCTTCTGCAGGAGCTCCCGAATTGAGCACCCAAGCCCTCATTGAACGCTGGATGGCCGACATCCAGCTCGACCCCAGCGCCCTTAACCCTGATCAGCGCCTGTGCAGCTTCCGCATCTTTGACAGCCTGGACATCACCCTCGAGTGGCCCGAGGCCAGCGACGACCTCTTTGTGGTCATCGACCTGATGGCCACACAGGGCGGCGAGCTGAGACGCAAGCGCCTGGACGAGGCCATGCGGCTGAATGCCTTTGGCTTGCTGACGCGCGGCGCCGTGATCGGCTGGGACGAGGTGAACGACCGCCTCGTGCTGAGCTACCGCTTGGGTCTGGAGCGGGTGGACACCGCCACGCTCAACAGCGCGGTGATGAACCTGGCAGAGATCGCCCAGGACGTCCAGGAGCGGCTGCGCTTCGAGCAAGACGTGGTGATGGCGCAGAAGGTGGCCCGCAGTGGCGCCGGCTGGTTCCAGCCGATCCAGGCTTGAGTCGCGGCGGAGGAGGGCGGTCCATCGGCCCGGCCCTCTTTCTGGCCGATCAGCCCGACCGCCTTCCCTCAGGCGGCCTGGCGAGCGGCGTCGATGTGCTGCTGCAGGGCGTTGAGCTGATCGGTCAGCAACTCGTTGAGCACCGAGGCGGCGGCCACCTGCAGGCCTTCGATGCGTGAGTTCTTCAACTGAAAGCGGCCGTGGTCGATGCCGGCGCTGATGTCCAGGCGACGACCGTACTCTGCAGCGAAGCTGTCGATGCTCATCAGCTCGCTTGCGCTGCCCGTGGTGCCGGCGGCCACGACGAGCGCGATGTCTACCAGCTGGGTCTGTTCCGGGGTCATCTGGTAGAGGTGACGGTTGGCCTGGGCCGCCAGGTCCGCCGCACGTTCACCGTGGCGCACGATGGCCGCGTTGGCGGCATCGACCACCGGGAAGCGGCTGGACTCTGCCTGGGTCAGGTTGGAGTGCACCTGGCGGCTGCTGCGGGCCTCGACGGCCTTGAGTTCGCTCACTTCGGGGTCTTGCTGGTTTGCGTTCAGGCGCTGCTGGATGTGCTGCACCTGCCTTGCCCGCAGCGGCTGCCCTTCACGAATGCCTTCTTGCTGCAACAGGCTCTCACCCGTGCTGCCGTAGTTTTGGCGGAGAACCTGTATGAACGCTTGGGTGGCGCGCGCCTCGGCGCTGCTCGGGCCCGCGAAGGCACTTCGCAAGGCGGCGATCAGGCGGCCGAAGGCGCTGGTGCGGGCCAGATTCAACTGCTCCGAACCGGCTGCCGGATCTTGACCCAACGTCAGGCTGGACTTGGCGTTGGCCTGGGCGGCCACACGGAGGAAATTTTGGAGATCAAGTGTCATGGACGTCCTCTTCAATGACAAAACGAGTGGTGTTTAGAGGTGGCATGCGACGAAAGACGCATAGACTTTGGTCTAATTAAAAGCTGAGGATCATGTCCGGTCAACAAATAAACGACGTCGATTTGAGTTCCGTCATGTCGCATGGGGTTGAAGACGCGCGAGCAGCGTGCGTGGACAGGTTCGACAGTGCGCTGGCCTGCATGGACGCGGGCCTGTGGTCGCAGGCTGAACAGTGGCTGAGCGAGGGGATGGCCCAGAGCCCCCATCGCCGCGGCTGGTGGTTCAACCGTGCCTGGTGCCGCTGGCAGCTGGGGCGCCACTCGGCTGCAGCCGATGATCTTCAAGCTTGGCTGTGCCATGAGCCTCGCGACGCGCGTGCCCTGTGGCTGCTCGGGCGCATTCAGCTTTCAGATGGCCTGTTGCAGGTGGGCGCCGCGACGCTTTCGCTGGCCTGGCGTGAAGCCCCGGCAGACGCCGAGATCGCCAGCGACTGCCTGAGGGCCTGGTTGGTGGTGCCGGGTGCTGAAGCCGAGGTGCTGAAGCTGTGCCGCACGCTGGCTCAGCAGGGGCTGCTGACAGAAAGTGACGCACTCGCCGTGGCGCGGGTGCTGGTCGCGCATCCGGCCAGCCAGGAGGGCTTGCACCAGTTGTGGATTGATCTGTGCCAAATGCCCGATCCACTGCGGCGGGACTGGATGTTCCGTGCCTGGGCCGAATCCTGTGCGCACCGCGCCCACCATGCCGAGACGGCGGTAGCGGCGCGACTCTGGCTCAACCACGCGCCCGACACCCTGGAAGCCCTGGACCTGCTGGTGCAGGCCTTGGCCGCCCGAGGTGACTTCGACGCGGCCCTGCCGCTGGCCCTGCAGCGTGCGCAGCGCTTTGCGGACGATGTCGAGGGCCTCTGGGCCCTCATCGATCTGCTCTATGCCTCGATGGACACCTCGGCGCGCATGGCGGCGGCCCAGATCTTGTCCCACGCATTGCAGCGCGGGCCGCACAACCCGTTGTGGTGGTGTCTGCGCGGCGAGATCAACGGCCGCCTGTTTCTGAAGGCGGAGTCGGCCGTCGACTTCCGCCGGGCGCTGGAGCTCGATCCGCAGAACGAAGTCGCGGTATGTGGCGCCGCGGGCTGCTTGTGCCAGGAGGGGCGCTTTGACGAAGCGCTCGCCTTGGTGTGTGAGCATGGCGGGCCGGATCCAAGGGGCTGGAGCGGGCGCATGCTCAATGCGGTGGGCAACATCCTGCGCGCAGCGGGACAGTTGGCTGATTCGGAAGCCGTGCTGCGCGAGGGTCTGGCGCGCACGGGCAATCCTGTCTTTGCCGTCAATCTGGCTTTCAGCCTGCTCAGCCAGGGCCGCTACGCCGAAGGCTTCGCGCAGTTCTTGCGCCGCCGAGAGACGCGGCGCATGGCCCGCACCTGGCACCGGGCCGTGGCGCTAGGTGCTCGACCCTGGGAGGGTGGACTCGAAGCCCTGCGCGATCGTCACCTGCTCCTCACCGCCGAGAACGGCATTGGCGACACCTTTCAGTTCGTGCGTTTCGTCCCTGCCCTGGTGGCGCAGGGTGTGCGCGTGACCTTGGCTGCACAGCCACGCACCGAGGGCCTCCTGAGCTCGCTGTACCCGGCGGTGACGGTGGTGAACGAACGGCAAGCCCTGCCGGCGGCCGACGCCGTGTGCGACGTTCACGATCTTCCCGGTTTCCTGGGTGCCGATCTGCACCAGCCCGAAACCCTGGGGCAGGCGGCTTGCCTGCGCGCCGATCAGGCCATCGTTGAGCGCATCGCTGCGCAGCTCCAGGCCTTGGAAGCCCAGGCTGGTCACGACGCCACGCCGCGTTTGCGGGTGGCCCTGGGCTGGCGCGGCACGCGCAGCAGCATGGCCGAGCGCAGCATCGAGCTGGTGCACTTTGCGTCCATCGACTGGGGCGTGCCGATCACCTGGTACAGCCTGCAGCATGGCGACTTGAACGAGGAAGACCGGGAGGCCGCCGCGGCTTTGGGGGTCGTGCATCCTTCATGGAGCTTCGATGAGGCTGCCGCCGCCATGACGCTGATGGATGCCGTGGTCAGCATCGACACGGTCTACGCCCACCTGGCCGGGGCGCTGGGGCTTTCGCCCTTCGTGCTTCTGAATTCGATCGTCGACTGGCGCTGGGAAACGGGCGCCAACTCGCCCTGGTACCCGAAGGCCATGCTCATCCGTGCGACAGCGTTGGATGGCTGGCCTGAGGTGATGCAGCGCCTGGCGGCGCGGTTCCAGTCCTTGTCGCCCCTTGCGCAAGGTGTTCAGCCCGTCCCGTACCCGGCAACAGCCTCAGAGCCCGCTGAGGACCCCGGCTCAGCTTTGTCGGCCGGGCGGTGGCCGACGGACCACCCGCAGGCACTGGCCATCGGGCAGGCGCTGGTCGCTCATCGGCTGGACGAGGCTGGACAGAGGCTGTGCGAGTGGCTAGGTGGTGATGACGATGACCCGGCGCTGTGGATCGCCCTTCAGAACGTGCTGCCGCACCTGGCGCATCCGGGTGTGCTGGCTGGCGCCTTGATGAAGCGCCTGTCCGGCAGCGCTATATCGCTCTCCGGACAGGGCTCGCTGGCGATGCTCGCTGCCGTGCGGGCCTACGGTCTGATGTGCCTCAAGGCGCGCCGCCATGCCGAGGGTTTGCCTGCGATGCAATGGGCAGCGGCCCAGGCGCCCGAGGACCCTTGGAGCTGGATCCTGCTGGCGCGCATCCACCACCTGGGCAATGAAGGCCCGGCCTGCCTGCGCGCCGCCCAGCGTGCCGTGGTGCTGGCGCCGACCGAGCCGGCCGCACGTGCGGCCTTGTTCCTGGGCTTGATGAGCACCTGGCGCTATGACGAGGCCTGGGTGGAGGTGCAGCGTCGGTTGACCGAGTTGCGTGCGGCGCCCGAGGTGGACACAGCTGCATTGGCGGAGACCCTGGGCTGCGAGGCGGCCATCTGGCGCGGCCGCGGCGATCTGCGGCAGGCCGAAGACGCCTTGCGCCGGGCGCTGCAGGTTCAGCCGCTGCCCGGGCTGCAAGGCCATCTGGGTGAGCTGCTCGCCCTGCAGGGCCGCTACGCCGAGGCGCGGGAGCCGATGCTCGGGCTGGAAGAGCCCAAGGCGCGTCTGGGAGATGCCATCGGGCAATGGCTGCAAGCGGGCGCGAGCGCCTGGCTCGGGCCGCTGTCCGAGATCCAGGGGCGGCATCTCGTGGTAGAGGCCGACAACGGCGCCGGGGATACCTTCCAGTTCGGACGCTTCTTGCCGGGGCTTGTCGAACGCGGTGTGACCGTCACGCTGCGCGTGCCGCGTGGGCAACTGGGCCTGATGAGGCAACTTCAGTGTGATGACCCCCGGCGCAGCGTGCGGGTGGTCGCCATCGAAGAGCCTGTGCCCCAGCCCGATGCCTTGGTGCACCTGGAACCCTTGCCCTGGGCGCTGGGTGTCACGCTCGAGAGCCTCGGTGAATGGGGCCCGGTTCACTACCTGCGGGCAGACGAACGCCGGCGGGCGCAGGTTCGACGCGATTGGGGTCTGGGTGAGGACGATGGGCGCCTGAAGATCGGTCTGGCTTGGCGCGGTCAGGTGGTGGGCGGAGGGGTTCGGCGCATGGATCTCACCACTGTGGCCCAGGTGTGGAAGGCAGCCGGCCTGTTGCCGCACCTCAGGCTTTTTGCCTTGCCCATCGAGCCCCCCTCTGAAGCCGACGCAGATGCGGCAGATCAGCTGGGCCTGGCGTTGCCTGGCTGGTCTTTCGAAGATGAGGCGGCGGCGCTCACACAGATGGACCTGGTGATCACTGTCGACACCTCGCATGCCCATCTGGCGGGCTCGCTGGGTGTGCCGTGCTGGGTGCTGCTCAACCACACCCCAGACTGGCGGTGGGGGGGGCAGGGCGAGGCGACGCCCTGGTACCCCACGCTGCGGCTGTTCCGACAGACCCGACCCGGGAACTGGGTGGGTCCGCTCGCCGCCATCGCTCAGGCACTGCAACAGCGCCTGGGGCTCGAGCAGACGGCCTGAAGGGCGTTCAGGCTTTCAAGTCGGTCAAGTCGTTGAGGCCATCAAGGCCATCAAGTCGAAAAGGCTCTCAGACGTTCTGCGTGACCGAATCGCGCTCGCTCGCGGCCACCACTTCGGTGCTGATCAGGTTGGCCAGTTGGGTGTGGAAGGCCACTGACTGGGCTGCCAGGTTCTCCAGGAAGGCGTCGTCATCGCGCAAGGTGTCCACCACCGCCTGCGCAAGCTCGCGGAACAGCGCCGTCTGCTCCGGCAGGCTCAGGTCGCCCACATCGAGGTCGTCGGCGTTGGCGGCCAGGGCATCAGCCAGCGCGGTGACGAGTGCCGGGTCGTTCAAGGCCTGTTGCAGATCCGCCTTCAAGGCAGCCGCGATGGCCTGGCGCTCCTGTGCTGAAGCGGTGAGGATGACGAAGCCATCGCTGCCGTTTTGCTGCACGTCCAGGTCGGACAGGAACTTGGCGATCACCGGATTGCTGACATAGGCGATGTCGGCAGCGCCTTGCAGCTGGCTCTCCAGGCCGCGCAGCGCGATCTGGGTCATGCGGCCCAGGCGGTCACCGTCCAGCCGGCTGGCAGCCCGACTCTGGTAGGCGACCCGCTCGCCCTCCAGGCTGCTGGCACTGCCGGCCGTGAACTTGCCCAAAGCCGTGGCGGTGAGGCTGTCGAAGGTGCCGGCCGTGCTGGCCTGTGTGGCCTGCCCGAGGAAACGCGTCTGCAGTTCCAGCGCGATCGACAGGTTCGCGACGGCCAGCCCCAGGCGGGCCGCACTGGCCTTGGCGTCCTGCGCATTGCCTTTGGCCACCTCGGCCACGCTGTCCTTGTTGCGGCCGGTGATCAGGTTCAGCAAGCGTACCAGGGTGGCGGTGTCCAGGGAGGAGAGGTCGAACTGCAAGTCAGGCTCCGGCAACGAGGTGAGCGAGGGTCCGAAGGATTGGGCGGTGGCTTGCCGACGGAACTCGTCGGCGATACGGCCCATGAGCCAGTCCACCACCACGGCATTGGCGTTGGAGCCCGCCGTCTCGATGGCATAGGCGACGTTGGCATCGACCTGGTACTGCCCGGGCTGGATGTTGGGGTAGTTACCCGAGCTGTCGCGGCTCAGTTTCGTCAAGGAATAGGAGCCGTTGCCTGTGGGCGTGAGCGCGAACTTTTTGTCGGCGTTGTCCTGTAGCCATTGCGCCGTGGGCCCGCTGCCCGGCGGCACGATCTGCGCAGCCGAAGAATTCAGCAGGGCGGTGTAGTTGTCGGCGAAGAAGTTGGCAACGGTAGAAGCGACGTTGGTGTTGGCTTGCAGTGCCATGGGGAGTCCTTTGAGGCTGACGTTGCTCTGATGGTGGAACATCCACCGCCGCATCTCCAACACTTAATCTGGTGTGGGCTTGACGGCAAGCTGTTGCTCTTGAAGAAATCATACTTTCGTATACGATACGAAGGTATGAATTTCCCGCCCATGTTCTCGCCATCCATCCAACTGTCTGCCGATGCAGCCTTGCGCTCGCTGGCGGATCTGGAAGCCTCTCTGCTGCGCCTACAGCGCCAGAAGTTGCAGCTGGAACAACAGGAGAAGGCGCTTATGCAGGCCATGGGGCAGGCCTCTCAGCATCACCTGAACGGTCTGATTGCCGAGGCGGGTCTGGCGCCCGAGGTGCTGGAGGACTTGGTGCGACGGACGGTGAGCAGCAGCGTTCGTAAGACGAAAGTCGATGCTTCCAAGCTGGCTCAGCCCTTTGTGCGCAAGGCAGCCTTGAAGTACCGGCACCCGGATGAACCGGCCCTGGTGTGGTCGGGCCGGGGCAAGACACCGGTGTGGATCAAGGCGCTGGAGACGCAGGGGCGCCTCCAGGAGGCGTTGATCCACGCCCAGGATGACGATGAGGATGACAACCTTGAATCCTGAGCGGAAAAACCGCAAAGGTGCCAGCCGATTTGTTTTCGGCACGGCGGCTTTGGCGCGGCACGATGGCCTTCCGTCCTGAACCCTCTTTGTCCTGATTGACATGGTCACCAACAACCTCGGATTCGGAAGCCTGGCCTCGGTCGCGTGGACCGACATGAACGGACTGTCGCTGAGCGACAGCCAGAAAACCATCGTCACTGCCAACAAGACCAAGGCCGAGCTGATTGCCGCGCAGTTGCTGGCGGCGATCAAGGCATCGGTCAACCAGGAGTGGACTCAGTTCTCGCTGTACGACTTCGTGACCGACAGCACGGTGACGGGCCAGTCACGCAACACCACTTTGTCCGACTGGACGACCTTCCTGAAGCAATCGGTCGGGCTGGAGGTGTCGGCCACCCGCACCTTGTCGCCCGGTGAATGGCGCCGCGTGGCGGCCGACCTGCAGGACTACGCCGCCAAGGAGGCGTCCAAGCGCGCGCCTTCGGACGGCGGCGGCATCAAGAACGTCAACGGCCACTGGTTTGTTAACGGCCAGCAGGTGGCCTTGTTGGACGTGTACATGGCGGTGCGCGTCAACCAGGTGGCCAACTTCGATGATTCTCTGAACATCTACATCGAGGAGCTGAACTCCAACAACACCCTGGTCAAGCAGGCCAATGACTGGCTGGCCAAGCTGCGCAACCTGAAACCACCTGACACGACCACGCAGGTGAGTTGGGCGCAGGTCACGACCAAGGGCCTGGAATGGGCCTCCACCTTCAACCAGGCCAATTACACGCCCCAAAGCGTGTTCATGCCCAACGCCAACCAGTCCACGGGCAACTACCAGCGCGTGGACACCTGGATCGAAGAGGTCAAGAGTTACGTGGACTCCAAGGACAGCGATAACCAGACCGTCCAGCAAAAGCTGGAGCAGATGACCAACCGCCGCAGCGAAGTGCTGGAGGGCTTGACGTCATTCGTGAAGTCACAGTCGCAGACGGGCCAGTCGTTCGCCCGCAACCTGGGTTGAGGACCGGAACCATGAGCCTGATCGCTGTGCGCAACACCGGGGCCACCAGCCTTTTCACGACACCTGTCAACGGCGCCGCCTTGAGCGACGCCGGCGCACAGGACCTGAAGGACGAGCTCGACCAGGCCAAGGTCTTGATCGAGGCCCTGCAGGCCGCCTTGCAAAGCGCTCGCGACGCGGGGGTTTCCAGCTTCTCCCCGAGGGATGATCAGGTGGTGCTGCCTGCGGGCCTGAGCGCTGAGCTGCGCGAAGAGCTTTTTTCCAAGCGCATGGACCATAGCTACCACGGCTCGCCGCTGACGCTGGACCAGTGGTCTCAGACGATTGCGCGATTGCAGGCCTATGTGGGCGCGGCCCAGTCGCAGCTGCCGCAGTCCCTGGGCGGCGGCATCGTCAACATGAATGGCATCTGGTACGTCAACGGCCAGGCCTTCACGCTGGCCGAGGTGTACCTGGCCAACCGCGTCAACACCTACGCCGAGATGGATCGTTTGCTGACGCAGTCCCTCAACACCATTGCGGCGAACAACGAGCTGGTACACAGCCTTACTCGGGGTTTGAAGTACATGTCGGACAAGCTGCAGCAATGGGTGGGTAGTGCCGCAACACCAAGTAATAACTCCCGTAGCACCCATGCCGCGTGGTGGCTGATCGGCGACAGCGTTTACAGCGCTACGAATCCTTGGAAGAACGAATGGCTGAAGTTTGTGGCCTGGTCGAAAGAAACCTACGGCACGGACGGCCAGGGAGACCGGTTCAGCGCGACCCAAGCCAACAGCTCCAGCGACTTCCAGGCCGAGTTGTCACGGCCAGACGCCATCAAGCTGCGTGACGAGCTCCAGGCCTACATCGACAGCAAGACCTCGGACAACCAGGTGGCGCAGATGCGCACCGAGTCCATCTTCACCACACGGGCCAACCTGCTCGAAGGTATCGGTGCCTTCATGAAGGGGCAGCAGAACTCGGCGTCCACCGTGGCCCGCAACACGATGTGACGCGCAGGCTGACACCATGCCCCTGTCCACCACAGCGCTCGCCAGCACCTATCACCCCGGCTTGACAGCCGTCGCCGTCACAGGCATCGGCTTGACGAGCCAGGCCACCAGCACGCTGCGCAGCGAGATCGAGCAGGCCCGTTCGCTGGCTCAGGCTATCGAGACGGCCATTGCGTCGGCACGTGAGGCGGTGCGAAACAGCTTCACGCCCGACGGTGCCGAGGGTTTTCTGCAGCTGCCAGATGGCTTGGATGTGGCCTACCCCGTGGCCAGCGCCGATGAATCTGCCTACTGGCTGCGCGTCAAGCTGTTCGAGCAGGTGATCGGGAGGCCCTTCAGCGCGCGTGATGAGCGCGTTGGGCAACCAGCGAGCTTGCCCGAGGCCGGCGAATGGAGTTTGTCCGAATGGTCAGATGCAGTGTCGGCGCTGAACCGGTTTGCCGCGCAGGCGCAGTCCCGCCTGAGCCCGGCCGAAGGCGGCGGGCCGCAGACCGCGGAAGGGTCCTGGTTCCTCAATGGTGAGCCTTACACCCTGTCGGAGGTGTTCACCGCGGTACGCATGGGCAACCTGCTGAATCTGGAGCGGCAGATCGCCACGGGCCTGGACACCATCAACACCAACTCGATGTACGCGCGTGACGTGCTCAGCGCCCTGGGCGACATGCTGCGCATCCGTGGCAACAAGGCACGCCAGGCGGGCAACGCCAACACCGCCACCTACAACGCGACCACCGACTTCAAGGACGTGATCGAGAAGGCGCGCGACGGCCGCCAGCGCACCATGGCCGAGTACGAAGACCTGGCGCGAAAGCTCAATCGCCCAGTCAGCTACATCCAGGAAGCCATCGACGCCCAGCGTGCCGGCACCAGCATCATCGCGACCGACTATGCCTCGCTCATCAACGAGATGCGCACCCTGTTCGACACGCTGAATGCCGACAACCAGGTGCAGCAGGTGCGGGTGGAGTCCATCCAGAACGCGCGCAACAACGTGCTGGAGAGCCTGTCTGCCGCCCTCAAGGGCTTCAATACCGAGCTGACGGCGATTCGCCGCAGCCTGGGTTGAGGGGTTTGTCGTGATGTCCGCTCAGGTGCATGGCGCCTGTCTTGTTAATCCGGCCGCTCGCCCGGCGATTAAGTCTTTCGCTGACGGCTTCGTCCGTCGACCATGCGTTCCTGTGCATTGAAAGGTGCCGCCATGTCCCAGATGTCTCTTCCTGCGTTGCCGATGTCCGATCTGGGCCGTCTGCTGGACGGCCCGGAGTCCGAGGCCCATCTGGCCCGTCTAGACCGCACCTTGGAAGCCGAGCTGGCCAAGGTGCGCGCCAAGATGGCCGCCGGCTTGGCCCAGGCGGACTATGTCCACGCCGGCAAGCGCGTGGTGGCACTTTGCAACGCGCAGATCGTTCTGAAGTCCTTGCACATCTACCTGGACAAGCCGCGCTGAGCGCGGGTCGTTCTTCTTCCACGTCAATCAGTTTTTTACAAGGAGCCCACCATGGCCACCGCCCTCACCGTCAACGACGTCTACAGCTCGTTCCAGCAAGGTGTCACTTCGGCTTCCGCCGCTTTGCAGACGGCTATCACCAGTGCCTCAAGCAACGTCAACGACCCCACCAACCTGATCTCCATGCAGAAGGAACTCGCCAACTACAACATGGCGCTGATGGTCCAGAGCTCGGTGATCAAGTCCATCGAGGAAACGGCCAAGAGCATCACGCAGAAGCTCTGAACGCGTTTCGCTGACCGCGAACGCGAGCGCGAACGCGAGCGCAGGAGCCGTCCATGCAGCGTCTGGACGTCAACCACCTGCTGGCCCATGGATCCATGGCCGATCTGGCCGAGTTGGCACGCGCGCAGGCGCTGGTCCAACCCGGTCCTGGTCTGGATGCCGACGTCTTCCTCAAGAAGGCTGAGGCCTGGGCCTACCAGGCGTATTTCCTCTCCACCCTCAACGAGGTGGAGGAGACGCGGGGCCGCTTTGCGGTGGCTCCGGTGGATGCGCTCGTCATGAACTTTCTCGAGGAGCGGGTGGCGCCGTCCAACCGCCTGCCGACCGGCCATCTGTACGAGCCGGCCATCCATGAGGCCATGGACCGGCTGGCGGGCATGCTGGAAGGCGAGTGGGCCGACGAAGCCGCCGATGTGCTGGATGTGCTCGACCGTGACCTGGAGTTGCGGGACTACCTGCTGCAGCGCCGGCTTGAGCACTTCTTCTCCTGATGGGTGGTTGAGAGATATAGATGGGTTCAATCCAACCCCCGGAACAGGCACGGAACGGCGGCCAGACTTCTTCTCTGGAGCGCCGCCACCTGGACTTCCTGTACTGGCATGCGGTGTCCAAGATGCGCATGGCGGATTTTGAAGGCGCATCACGGATCTTCCGTCTGGTGACCCGCGTTCGACCCCAGCGGCATGATGCAGCGTTGGGCCGTACCTATTGCCTCATCCGGTTGGGTCATGTGGACGAAGCCGCCACGCTGGTCGCAGGCTTGAGGGCGGTTGATCTGGCTCGCCGTGAGCTGAGGTTGCTCGGCCGTCTGCACAGGCGCTGCGAGTTCGAGCGGGCGCGTCGCGTCAGTCGTGAGCGTGCTTTGCGTACGGCCGCACAAGGCATGGCCTTGTCCCACCCCGTGAGAGACGAAGCCCTCTCGGGCAGGTTGGCCGACGCAGACTTGCAAGTGCCGACTGAACACGGCCAGAGGCCCACATCATGATGAGCACCATTCCTGGGCGCGTTGCTGCGCCGCTCGGTGCCGAGCCCGCCGCGGTCCCGTTGAGCCTGGAGGACCTGCCGGAACTTCGCGCTGCCGATGTCTTGCAGGCCAACGAGGATCTCGCGCGCTGGAGCCGCAGAGTTTTCCGCCTCAGTGGACAGCACCTGGAGCTGCGGCGAGGTCAGGTACCCCATGCATGGGGCCTGTGGTTGCATGTGTCCGCCGCCGGTGTTCCGGTGACGCTGGGCCTGTCGAAGCCCCTGGCTGAACTTCTGCTGCAGCCAGACCAGCTGCAGCTCAATGGAATGACGCAGCCCCTGCTGGAGTTGTGGGGAGCTCGCAGGCTGGCGGGGCGCATGCCCGAGGGTGTGGAGTTGCGTGCCGTGGCGCTGGATCGGGATGGCCTCAGCCAGGACTGCACAGGCGCACCGCTGAAGAGTGTCTGGAAGGCGGTGACTGCGGAACAAGGCCAACCGACGGCCCTTTGCGCGGGGATGTGGTGTGGGGAGCATCCGATGGACGACCAGATCCTGGCTTGGTTGCGACCTTGGGCCGTCGGCCAGCGGCCTCCCTCGTTGGCCCAGTGTGCGCTCGCCTTGCCTCTGGTGGCCGCCAGATGGACGGTGGACGCTGACTCGCTGGCTGATCTGGCTGTTGGTGACGTGTTGCTGCTGAACTGAGCCGATGACGTCGACTGCCATCAAGCCCCAGGAAGGGCACGACAGCGCGGACGGCATGGTCCTGGTCATCCTGGGGCCCTCGGACGATGCGCCTCCGGGAATTCCGCTCGGCCCGGCCCGCTTGAGCCTGGGCGCGGGCGAGGACGACGACGTCTTTCTGGGAGGCGTGGGTGTCGTCCCGGCACACGTGCAGATGGTCTACCTGGAGGGGCGTGCCACGCTGATGCGGGCGACGCACGAGGTGCGGCTGGACGGTCAGCCCGTGCAAGCGTTCCCTGCAGACTGGGCGCCCCTGCAGGTGCTCAGCCTGAGTGCTGACACGCACCTGGCCTATGGCGAGCCCCGGGCCGCATGGCCGCAAGCGCCCGTTTGGACTGTGGCTGACGATGAGCTTGTCGATGCGTCTTCACAGATGGACCGCGACGAGACTGCGCCTTCCACTTCAGGGCAGACGGGTGATGACGATCCTGACCAGGCGGGGCAAGGCGGGCCACTGCGGTTTGAACGCGGGCTTCGTACCCGTCGGGAGCAGGTGGTTCAGTCCGCTCGTCTGGGGGGGTGGGCCGTTGCCGCGGCTGCGGTCGTGGTGGTCGGCCTGGTGCTGTTTGACCTCGTCTTCGGCAGTCGAGAGGTGGTGCTGCCCCAGGAGATGGCCATTGATCAATCCGAGGACGTGCTGGAGAAGCTCCTGGAGACTCAGCCAGCCATGTATCGGACGGTTCGTCTCAACAAGCGGCAGGATGGTGCCATTGTCCTGACCGGACTCATCGGCGATGAAGCGCCTTACCGGCTGCTGGCGGATCAGGTCCGCCAGCAAGGCGTCAACTCGGGCGGCAATGTTCGCCTCGACGCGCTGACTCCAGAGCGTCTCAATACCCTGGTCAAGGATCTGCTGTCCAGACACCCACTGGGCAGCCGAGTCGAGATGCTGGCCGACCAGGTGGAGGTGACTGTATTCGGGGTGCAGGACGAGGAAGAGGTGATGAACCGCCTGCGCTCCGAGCTCAAGCGCTTAGGCGACCGGATCGCCCCGCTGAAACTGGTGCTGAACTTCAATGTCAAGCCTGCGGACATGTTGCTCAACGACATCTCCATGGACTTGAATCGGCGCTCTGCCACCCGCGATATGCAGGTCACCATCAATGACGCAGGGGGCAAGATCACCGGCGTGGTGGCGGCAGCGGTGGAAGGTGAGGCAAGAGCCACTTTGGCCGAACTCAAGGCGAGCTACGCTGACCGTCTGCCCTTGAGCATAGACCTGCGTGTGGATCCCAAGTTGAACTTCAGCGTGGTGAGCCTGATGCTGGGTGGTAACGAGAGTACAGCCACCTTGCTGCAGCGTGGCAAGACCCAGACTTTCCGGTTGGGGGAGCCTGTGTTTGGCACCGGGGAGTTGAAGGACATTCGTAGCGATGGCGTCGTGCTGGCCTTGGGCAGACGCGAGATGTTCATCCCCTTGATCCGCTGAAGTACGAGCCCACGGAGTGCATGGTTCATGGATCTGATCACAGGCTTGTCGTTTGAGCGTTCTGGCCCGCAAGCCGATACGGCGCAAGATCCAAATGGGGCCGGCGCGGCGCCGGGCTCTGCGAGGTCTTCAGGGCTTCAAGGGTCTCCAGGCCATTTGGTGCGCTCTTCGCCAGTCACGGCAGCCCACGTGTCCCTGCTGCGTCGCCCGAGCGCTTGGGATGAGGGGGATGCCGACCGCTTTCAGACTGCGCTGCAGACCTTGATGAGCGAAGGTGTCGCCCCCGAGTTGCGCGATGCAGTCGTGATGCGGGGTACAGCGCCGTCAACTCAAGCGCCACAGCTGTCTGGCATTCAGCGGGCTGAAAACGTGTCTCATGGGGTGATGGGGGCTGGGCACTTTCTGCAGGAGCCAGATGATTCAAGGAGCCTGCCCCGAGCACAAAGTTTCGCGAGGAAGGATCCTCTTCCAGGCACTGTCGCTGAGTTGCTTCAGCCTGCGCAAGAGGCAAGACAGCTTGAGCTGCAGGAGCCGAAGGCACAAGAGCAGATGGCTCAGACGCCGATGTCACAGGCACCTATGGCGCAGATGGTGATGGCGCGTGTGCCGATGCAGCAGGCGCAAATGGCCCAAATAGCGCAGGTGCCGCAGGTGCCGCAGGCCCCGATTCCGCTGGTGCCGACGCCAGAGTTGCAGATGCCAGAGGGGCAGGCGCCGTTGGCGTACGTGCCTCCCAAGCCCGAGCAGGCGGATCGTCAGTTGGGCGCGCCCGAGTATGAGCTGCCGGTGACGCAGGAGCTGAAG
>CAISJH010000499.1 GCA_903885585.1 uncultured beta proteobacterium | reverse complement strand
GTCTTGCAGCGGCGCAATGGTCATTCGCCGCAGTTGCCAGCCGCCGAGCAGACCGAGCACCAGGGCCAGACCGGCCTCGCCCACCATCATCCAGGGTCCGGTGAGCTGCCGCGTCACCAGCACGCAGCCGGCGATGGCCAGCGCCGCGATGATGAAGGCCACCAGCATCAACTGGCCACCGATGCCGATGGACAGTGCGCGCTTGAGGCTGCCGCCCCAGGTGTTGACCACCAGACTGCCGGCGTTGAGAGCGTGCACCTGTCGGCCCGCCTGCTTTTCGGCCCGCATCTTGGCGTACAGGTTCTCGGCGGCGTCCACCTGCTCGCGCGTGGGCATGGTGCGCACCGACATGTAGCCGCCAGGGCGGTCGCCGTCCATCAGCGGCGTCACGTTGGCCATCACCCAGTAGTGGGTGCCGTCCTTGCGCCGGTTCTTCACCGGGGCGGACCAGGGGTTGCCCTTGCTGATGGTGTCCCACATGTCCCGGTACGCCTCCTCGGGCATGTCCGGGTGGCGGATCAGGTTGTGCGGCTGCCCCAGCAGTTCCTCCTTGGTGAACCCGCTGACCGATATGAACGGCGGGTTGCAATACAGGATCCGACCCTTCAGGTCTGTCGTCGAGACGAGGGTCTCGCCCGCAGGAAAGGGAAATTCCTTGTCGATGACCGGCAGGTTCAGGCGCATGACTGGCTCCTCTGGCTCCGCTCGCTGCAGCGGGGGCGTCCCGCCGGCGACCTCTGATGTCTTTTGTTCTACCCAGGCCCCGCGCAAGCCGCTCCCTGGGAATTCCTTGTCGTGAACGTGGAGTCTACGTTCAGTTGACTTCGGTAAGGCGCCAAAGTTGCCTTGTCTTGTCACCCGATCGGCTGCGTGGTAACCAATTGCAAGGCTTCGGCCGCCGCCTCGTTGGTGCTGCCCTCAGCGGGTCTTGTCCAGCCACACGGCAATGCCCTGCGCGTTGAGTTCGATGTCCATGCCCAGAAGTTCCTGGATCTGTGCGGCGGTCTGTGGTGCGCCATGCCGCTGGAGGTCTTGCACGTACAGCTCCAGCAGGGCCTGCTTCAGGGCCCGGTGGCGCTCAGGGTGGTGTCGCAGCGCCTGCGCGGCGCGCACCGTCGCCTCGAGCAGGCGCAGCAAGGTCTGGGCAAGGCCGCCGACGCCGTCCACCCGGCCGTAGTGCGTGAGGTACATCGCCTGCGGTGCACGCGCCATCAGGCGCTGGATGGAGGCTTCCAGCGCCTCGGGCTCGAACTGCACTGGCGTGGACGTGGGCATGATCCACGCACCCTGGGTGCTGTCGAACTCGCGATAGCTCAGGCCGAAAGTGTCTCCGGTGAACCAGCCGCGCGTGGCTTCGTCCCAGATGCAGTGGTGGTGCCGGGCGTGACCCGGAGTGTCGATCAGGGTCAAGGGGCGGCCTGCCAGCTCCACCGTCATCTCGTCAGCACTGGCGACCACGCGCTCGGCGGCCACACCGGTCAACTGGCCGTAGGCGCGGTCCATCTCGGCCTGCCCGTACACGGCGAGCGCGCCTTGGTACAGGGCGCTGGGGTCGATCATGTGCCGTGCGCCGCGGGGGTGCACCAGCAACTTCGCGTCAGGCAGCGCCTGCATCAGCAGGCCCACACCCCCAGCGTGGTCCAGGTGTACATGGGTCGGGATCACCCAATCGACCGCGCTGCGGGGCAGGCCTAGCGCCTCCAGGGCCTGCAATAGACGGGGCACGCCGAAATTGGTGCCGGTGTCGATGAAGGCGGCGCGGCCGCGCTCCACGATCAGGTAGGCCGCATCGAAGTGATCTCGGTGAAAGCCGGTATCGATGGCAAAAAGGCCTTGGCCCAGCGGTACGACGAAGGAGGGCTGCATCATCAGTCGATTGTAGGAATCGTCGATAACGTGACTCAAAGATCGCGCGACTCAACGGATGGAAGATTGCTTTAGTCCTCAAGCACTTTCGTCGCACAATGAGCTCGTACCCTTCCCGTGGATCAAGCATGCGCATCGTCTGCATCGGCGGCGGTCCCGCCGGCCTGTATTTCGCGCTTCTGATGAAGAAGCTCGACCCCTCTCACCACATCACGGTGGTGGAGCGCAACCGCCCCTATGACACCTTTGGCTGGGGCGTGGTGTTCTCGGACGCCACCATGGAAGGCATGCGGGCCTGGGACCAGGTCACGGCCGACGAGATCGAGATCGCCTTCAACCACTGGGACAACATCGAACTGCACTTCAAGGGCCACGTCATCCGCTCGGGCGGGCATGGCTTTGTCGGCATCGGGCGCAAGAAGCTGCTGAACATTCTGCAAGCCCGCTGCGAGGCGCTGGGGGTGGAGCTGCTGTTCGAGACCGAGGTGGACTCTGACGCTGACTTCCCCGACGCGGACCTGATCATCGCCAGCGACGGTGTCAACTCCCGGATCCGCAACAAGTACGCGAGCGTTTTCCAGCCCGACATCGTCACCCGGCCCAACCGTTTCATCTGGCTGGGTACCACCAAGCTGTACGACGCCTTCAACTTCCACTTCGAGAAGACCGAGCACGGCTGGTTTCAGAGCCACGTCTACAAGTTCGACGACCAGACCACCACCTACATCGTGGAGACGCCCGAAGACGTGTGGAAGGCGCACGGACTGGACGAAGCGAACACCGAGCAGTCCATCGCCTTCTGCGAGAAGCTGTTTGCCAAGTACCTGGACGGCCACCCGCTGCTGAGCAACGCACGCCATCTGCGAGGCTCGGCCTGGCTGAACTTCCAGCGCGTGCGCTGCCGCAACTGGCACCACTTCAACGGCAAGAGCCATGTGGTGTTGATGGGCGACGCGGTGCACACGGCGCACTTCGCCATCGGCTCGGGCACCAAACTGGCCCTTGAAGATGCCATCGGACTCACGCGCTTGTTCAAGGAGGCGAAGGCCGCGGGCGGTGGCGGCGCGGCCGACATCCCGGCCGTGTTGCAGCGTTATCAGACTGAGCGCGAGGTGGACGTGCTGCGCCTGCAGAACGCGGCCTGGAACGCGATGGAGTGGTTCGAGGTGGTGGGCACGCGCTACTGCGACCAGCTCGAGCCCGAGCAGTTCATGTACTCCATGCTCACGCGCAGCCAGCGCATCAGCCACGAGAACCTGCGCCTGCGCGATGCGCGCTGGCTGGAGGGCTACGAGCGCTGGTTCGCTCGGCGGGCGGCCACGCAGGCCGGTGTGGCTGCACCGCTGGCGGCGAAGGAGCCTGCTGCGGCCGTGGAAGACGCTTCTCCCACCATCGCGGGGCGGGCGACATCCGTGTTGAAGCCCCCCAGCCCCATGTTCACCCCCTACAAGCTGCGTGGGATGACGGTGCCCAACCGCGTGGTGGTCTCTCCCATGGCCATGTACTCGGCGCAGGACGGGCTGCCCAATGACTTCCACCTCGTGCACTTCGGTTCGCGCGCCCTGGGCGGCGCCGGGCTGCTGTACACAGAGATGACTTGCACCAGCCCTGAGGCCCGCATCACCCCGGGCTGCGCCGGTTTGTGGAACGAAGCGCAGCGGGATGCCTGGAAGCGCGTGGTCGATTTCGTGCACGCCAGTTCACCTGCCAAGATGGGTATCCAGCTCGGCCACGCCGGGCGCAAAGGCAGCACGCAGCTGGGCTGGCAGCAGATGGACGAACCGCTGGAGCAGGGCAACTGGCCGCTGCTGTCGGCCTCGGCCATCCCCTATCTGCCGCACAGCCAGGTGCCGCGCGCGATGACGCGTGACGACATGGACCGCGTGCGCGACGACCATGTGGCCGCAGCTCGGCGCGCGGCCGAGGCCGGCTTCGACATCCTGGAGCTGCACTGCGCGCACGGCTACCTGCTCTCGAGTTTCCTGTCTCCGCTGACGAACCACCGCGGTGACGCCTACGGCGGCGCCATCGAGAACCGCGCGCGCTACCCGCTGGAGGTCTTTACCGCGGTCCGCGCCGTGTGGCCGCAGGACCGGCCCATCTCGGTGCGTCTGTCGTGCCATGACTGGTACCCCGGTGGCAACACCGCCGACGATGCAGTGGCTATCGCACGGCTGTTCAAGGCGGCAGGTGCGGACATCATCGACTGCTCCTCGGGCCAGGTGGTGGCCGACCAGAAGCCGGTGTACGGGCGCATGTACCAGACGCCGTTTGCCGACCGCATCCGCAACGAGGTGGGCATTCCCACCGTGGCCGTGGGCGCCATCTTCGAGGCCGACCACGTCAACATGGTGATTGCGGCCGGGCGCGCCGACCTGTGCGCCGTGGCCCGTCCGCACCTGGCCGACCCGGCATGGACGCTGCACGAGGCGGCCAAGATCGGCCACGCCGAGATCGCCTGGCCGTTGCCTTACCTCTCGGGGCGCAGCCAGTACGAGGCCAACTTGAAGCGCGCTGCCGCAATGTCGGCCGGCCCCGCCTGAAGCTGACGCTGCCGGCCCGCATCCACCTGCTCCTGTCCCCATCCGCCCGAGCCCGAACGACCTCCTGCTTCGAGGACATCCATGCACGACGACAAGCGACCCTTCAAAGACTACAGCGCACGCCATTTCCGCTGGCAGTGCAGCGAGGACGGGCGTGTGGCCACCATCACGCTGAACCGGCCGGAGAAGAAGAACCCGCTGACCTTCGAGAGCTACGCGGAGCTGCGCGACCTGTTCCGCAACCTGGCCTACGCGAATGACGTGCGCGCCGTGGTGGTCACGGGCGAGGGCGGCAACTTCTGCTCCGGCGGCGATGTCTTCGAGATCATCGAGCCGCTGACCAAGATGCCCATGCCCGAGCTGCTGCGCTTCACGCGCATGACGGGCGATCTGGTGAAGGCCATGAAGCGGGCGCCGCAGCCCATCGTGGCGGCCATCGACGGCATCTGCGCCGGGGCCGGCGCGATGATTGCGCTGGCGGCCGACATGCGGCTGGGCACGCCCACGGCCAAGACGGCCTACCTCTTCACCCGTGTGGGTCTGGCCGGTGCCGACATGGGCGCCTGCGGGCTGCTGCCGCGTGTCATCGGCCAGGGCCGTGCCACCGAGCTGCTGATGACCGGCCGGGCCATGACGGCTGACGAAGGCGCTGCCTGGGGCTTCTTCAACGCGCTGCACCCGCGCGATGAGGTGGTGGCCAAGGCGCAGGCGCTGGCCCGCACGCTGGCTGATGGCCCGTACTTCGCGCACACCATGACCAAGACCATGCTCAACCAGGAATGGGCCATGGGCATCGAGGAAATGGTGGAGAGCGAGGCCCAGGCCCAGGCGATCTGCATGATGACCCAGGACTTCCACCGCGCCTTCCAGGCCTTCGCGGCCAAGCAGGCACCGAAGTTCGAGGGGGATTGAGGCTCCCGTTGCCCGCTCGAGTACGCCAGTGCTTCGCGGGATCAAGGGTCCGTGCACTGTGTTGCGCTCATGTCCCCCGGCCCAGGCTGCGCCCGGACCTCCTCCTTTACTTCGCTCCACACAGTGCCCAGCCCCCTGATCCTGCCAACCGGTCTCTCCTCGCCCCGATGAGGAGACACTGCCGCTTTCTCTTTGAGCACCAAGGGCAGTGGCCGAACGCGGTGTGGGGGTACCCTCCGCAGCGAAGTAAAGGGGGAGCCACCGGCCGTTGGCCGGGGGCGGAGGACATGAGCGGAGGAGGGTGCACCCACAGCGCGTTCCGCACAGCTTCTCCCTCCAAGCGTGATCCAGAGCAGGAAAGGTACCCATGACCCGCCTCACCCACCTCGACATTCCCTTCTTCGACGACCTGCACCGCGAGCAGGCTGCGGCGCTTGACGTTTGGTGTGCAAAGCATCTACACCACGTCGATCATGCCGACACCGATGCGGCCTGCCGCCGTCTCGTCACCCTGCTGGGTGAGGGCGGGCATCTGCGCTGGTGCGTGCCAGCGGCCCATGGAGGGGCCTTGCCGGGGCTGGACTCGCGGGCTTTGGTGGTCGCGCGCGAGACCCTGGCACGGCACGATGGGCTGGCGGACTTCGCTTTCGCCATGCAGGGCTTGGGCACCGGTGCCATCACGCTGGCCGGCTCGCCCCAGGTGCAGGCCGAGGTGCTGCCCCGCGTGGCGCGGGGTGAGTGGATCTCGGCCTTCGCACTGTCCGAGCCGCAAGCGGGGTCGGACGTGGCCGCCATGGCCTGCACCGCGCAGGACGGTGGCGACCACTGGGTGCTCAACGGCGAGAAGACCTGGATCAGCAATGGCGGCATTGCGGACGTCTACACCGTCTTCGCTCGCACCCTGAACGCCGATGGCCAGCCTGTGGGTGGGCCTGGTTCGAAGCCCACGGCCTCGATCAGCGCGTTTGTGGTGCGCGCAGACACGCCGGGCCTGGAGATTGCCGAGCGCATCGACGTCATCGCGCCGCATCCGCTGGCGCGATTGCGCTTCGTGAATTGCCGCATTCCCAAGGGCAGCCTGCTGGGGGCGCCCGGCGAAGGCTTCAAGCTCGCCATGCGCACGCTGGATATCTTCCGCGCTTCGGTGGCCGCGGCTGCGCTGGGCTTCGCACGTCGGGCGCTGGACGAGGCCATTGCACACGCCAAGTCGCGCCGCATGTTCGGCCAGACCCTGGCGGACTTCCAACTCACCCAGGCCGCGCTCGGTGAGATGGCCAGTGCGGTGGATGCCGCTGCATTGCTGACCTACCGCGCCGCCTGGCTGCGAGATGTGAAGGGCGTACGTACGACGCGCGAGGCCGCCATGGCCAAGATGTGCGCCACCGAGAACGCCCAGCGTGTCATCGACCGTGCGCTGCAGATGCACGGTGGATTGGGGGTGAAGGTCGGCTCGGTGGTGGAGTCGCTGTACCGGGAGATCCGCGCCCTGCGCATCTACGAGGGCGCGACCGAGGTGCAGCAGCTCATCGTGGGCCGGGACGTGCTCGGCGCCTGACAGGGGCCTGGGGGGAGGGCAGCGCTGTCTTCAACTGGCCCAGCAGGTCGAAGAGGAGGGCCTGATCGGCGGCTCGCATCCCGCCCATCAGTTCGGCAATCCAGCCCTCATGCTCAGCCGCCATGGTGCGGAACTGGCGTTTGCCTTCGGCCGTCAGCCGCACTGTGATAGCTCGGCGGTCACGCGTGTCATCACGGCGCTCCACCAAGCCCTCTGCCACCAGGCGGTCTGTCAGGCCGGTGACGTTGCCGCCCGTCACCATCAGCCGCTCTGACAGCTCCCGCATCTTCAATCCCTGGGGATGCCGATCCAACTGGGCCATCAGGTCAAACCTGGGCAGCGAGCCGCCGAATCGGTCCCTCATGCGGCTGCGGAGCGGAGCTTCCATGCGGTTGGTGCATGACAGCAGGCGCAACCACAGGCGCAGGGCCAGATGGTCGTCCTCGCGGGTCCGCGTCTCGTGGTCCGTGCCCGTGGGCCAACCCGCAACGATGCGCGGCACGTCAGGTACGGCTGTCGAAGGTGTGTGTCCCGCGGAGGGCGTGGGCCCACCCGCAGAGCTCTGGGGCTTCAGCCGCCTGCGATCACCCACAGCCGGGCGATGTCGGAGGCGCCGTCATTGCCGCCTACGCTGCGCAAGGTCTGTTGCGCCTTGGCCTTGTTCTTGTTCAGCAGGGCCATGCCCAGGCGCAACTTGGCGTCTTCGGGTCGCTTGAGGCCGCCCTTGGCGATGCCTTGCTCGATGAGCGCGATGCCCTTGTCCGCCTCACCCAGCGACACATAGGCGTAGCCCACCCGCACCAGGTCGTCTCCGCTCTTCTGCGCGGCTGCTTCCGTGGCTTGCCCGGCGATGGCCGCTTTGGCTTCGCCTGTCTTCTTGACGGCCAGATCCTTCAGGCGCTTGTGGCGCTCAGCTTCCGGACCGGTCCCCAGGACCTTCGCGGCCAGGCCCTTGTCGACGATCTGCAGGCCTTCTGCCGGCAAGCCGATCTGCATGGCCATCTGGGCCATCTCCATGAAGTCATCGGCCTTGGTCAGGTTACCCGTGGCGAGCTTCAGACGCATCACGTCAAGGCCAAAGCGGTCAGCAAAGTTGGGCTTGCGCGGCAAGCGGCTGAGGTAGGCGTTCCAGTAATCCTTTTTGGGATACAGCGTGAGCAGCTTCTCCAGCGTGGCCACCTGAGGTCCCGTCTGGCCCGTGCGCTGTTGTGCATCGGCCAGGCGAAGCAGGTCGGCTTCCGAAGCCCGCCCGCCGCTCTGCTCGGCGGCAGCCACCGCGGCAGCGGCATCCTTCGCGATGGCAGCGTAGTCGCCGCTGGCACCCTGCAGGTAGCCCTGCAGTTGTTTGAGCGAGGCGCTGTTGTTGCCGGCCTGCTGCGCCTTGGCCACCCATTCGTTGGCCTTGGGCACGTTCTTCAACTGGGCATAGGCCGAGGCGATCTGCTCTGCGATCTGACCGGCCTCCGCACCCGAGGTCTTGGGGTGCACGGCCTCCAGCGCCTGCACGGCGGTGGCCATATCGCCGGCGCGCTGTGCGGCGGCAGCCTTCATGCGGTCCACCATCAATTGCTCGGCCGGGCTGCGGTTGGGCACGGCCTCAGCCTCGCGCACCTTTGCCAGGGCCTCGCGGCCCTTGCCGGCCTTGATGTACTCGGCAGCCTGCTGCAGCGGCTTGCCGATTTCGGCGCGCATCCCCTGCGCGTGGGAAGTGCCGAATGCGAAAGCGGCGACGAGCGCCAACAGCAGGGAGGAGGGACGCTTCATGGAAGGATCACTGGAACTGTTCGTTGCCGACGATGCCGATCTTGGTCATGCCCAGGCGCTGCGCACCGGCCAGGACCATGGCGACATGCTCATAGGCCGCCAGCTTGTTCGGGCGGATGTGCAGTTCGGGTTGGTCCGGCAGGGCGGCGGCGGCCGACAGGCGGGACTGCACGGCGGCGCGATCTCCTGGCGCAATGACTTCTCCGTTCCAGCCGATCGTGCCGTCGAAGTCGATGTCGACGCGGATGATTTCCGGCGGCTTGGGCGGCGGGGCTGCGTTGTTGGGGATCGGCGTGTTCATCTTGACGGCGTGCGTCTGGATGGGGATGGTGATGATGAACATGATCAGCAACACCAACATCACGTCGATCAGAGGCGTGGTGTTGATGTCCACCATCACGTCGCCGTCATCATCAGCCGACGAGGTTCCGACATTCATTCCCATGGTCTGTTTGCTCCAGGGTTCTCAGTTCAGCCTTGCGGCACCGCCCGCTGGGGGCTCGGTGATGAAGCCCACCTTCAGGATGCCGGCTCGCATGCAGGCCATGTTGACGCGGCCCACCGGTTCCCACCGCACACCGGAGTCAGCGCGGATGTGCACTTCGGGCTGCGGGTCCTTGACGGCTTCCTTCTTCAGGCGCACCACCAGGGCCTCGAAATCGGGCATACGCTCCGTGCCCCAGTAGACCTCGCCGTCCCGGTTGACCGCAATCACCACGTTCTCGGGCTTGGTCTGCAGCGGGATGTTGCGCTCCTTGGGCAGATCCAGCTTGATGGTCTGCGTCACCACGGGCACCGTGATCAGGAAGATGATCAGCAGCACCAGCATCACGTCCACCAGCGGAGTGGTGTTGATGGTGTTGTTGAGTTGGTCTTCGCCGTCGTCAGAGGCAGCGCCTACGTTCATTGCCATGGGCAATCTCCGCTTGGGATGGCCCGCGGCCCGAAAACCGGACGCACGGGCAGTTCAGTGCGAGGCGTCTTCAGCGCTTGCCGGCGATCAGCACGCTGTGCAGATCGGCTGCAAAGGCGCGGGTGGCGTCCATGATGGCCTTGTTGCGGCGGATCAGCCAGTTGTAGCCCATCACCGCCGGCACGGCCACAGCCAGACCGATGGCCGTCATGATCAGGGCCTCACCCACTGGGCCGGCCACCTTGTCGATCGACGCCTGGCCGCTGATGCCGATCTTGACCAGCGCGTTATAGATGCCCCAGACCGTACCGAACAGGCCGACGAAGGGGGCCGTGGAGCCCACCGTGGCCAGAATGGCCAGGCCACCTTGCAGACGGCTCTGTACGCTGCCGACGGCACGGTCGATGTTCATGCTGACCCAGGTGTGACGGTCGATTGTCTCGACCATGGTGCCCTCGTGGTGGTCATCCGCCTTCAGCGCCTGCTCGGCGATGAACCGGCTGGCCGAGCCTTCCTCGAGCACCTTCACGCCCTCCTTGATGGAAGCCGACTTCCAGAAGGCCTCGCTCGAGGCACGCGCGCTCTTGAGCATCTTGTTCTGTTCAAAGAGCTTGGTGAAGATCACATACCAACTGCCCATGGACATGATCACCATGATGATCAGCGTGCCGTGAGCCACGGCGTCGCCCTGCGTCCACAGGGCCTTGAGGCCGTACGGGTTCTCGACAGCCTCTTCGGTCACCGCCGGCTTGGCATCGGCCGCCGGGGCGGCGGCGGTGGGCGCGGACGCCTGCGCTGCAGCAGGCGTGGGGAGCGTAGCGGCCAGGGTGGTGGCCGTGATCAAGACCGCCGCGAAAGACGCGCGCAAAAGTGAAATCAGGGACATGGTGCCTCCAGGGAAAAGGGCGCGTTCGTTGCAGCGATGCGCCAAGAAACAGGTATGGAAATCGAACGAAATCTGGTTTTGTGGAGCTGGGGATCCTGGATCACTCCAGCTTCCACACGTACTCCACCTCAAAGGTGCCACCCACGGGCTTGCCGGTCTCGTCGTTACCGGGCCTGAAGGTGCACTCGCTCAACTTGGCCAGAGCCACCCGGTCGAGCTGACGGTGCTCCCGGGAAGAGCCGGCGGGCTTCACGACCTCGGCGTTGGAGAGCTTGCCGGTTGCGTCCACAGTGAAACGGACCCGGGTGGTCCCGGTGGCCTCTGCACGTACGGCTGCTGCTGGATAGTCTTCGTTCTTGGGCGCGCAGGCGGCCACGTTGCCGATGGCGGGCTTGGCTGCCACGCGTGGGGGCGCCGCTGGAGGCGGCGGCGCGGGTGGTGCAGGGGGGGCGGGTGGCGCAGCCACAGGCGGCGGCGCAATACGCACGGGAGCCGGCGGCGGCGCCACAGTCGTGGTGGTGATCACCGGAGCCACGGTGGGCGGAGGATTGACCACCACTTCGGGCGGAGGCACGAAGCTCGGCGGTGGAGGAGCGAACTTCGGTGGCGGGGGCAGGTTCTCGGGGGGCGGGGGAGGGGGAGGTTTGACCTCCTCAATGATCTTGGTTTCGATCGGTCCCTTGATCACTTCGACCATGCGCTGGGCAAGGCCGTTGAGCAAAGCCCAGCCCAGCAACACGTGCAGGCCCAGCACGACGCCGATACCCACCATGTGCTTGCCCGGATTGCGTTGTTCCTGGCCAAATTCCACTTGCTTCCTCCGTGGTCTCGCCGTTTGGGCGGAGATCCATTTCGAGTTCGAGGCTCTCTAAACTGATCGAGCAGCGGGACAGCTGCTCGACACGGAGGGACTATATCCTGACCCCGAAACCTCAGGACTCAGGGACTCACCCTAGGTCGCCTCGATCAGGGTAGTTTTGTTACACGCATCTGATCGAATTGATGACCTTGTCAGCACTGGTGTTGCCCGGCTCGGGGGGCGTAGACCATGTTGGGGACGTAGAAAAACTACCTGAGGTCCAGTGCCCCTCTTGATGCGGCGCCAGAGCGCGCCATGCAGCCTTCCATCGTTGCCCTGGGTCCTCTTACTCGCCGCTCGCCTGTCCGTCCCGTCTAGGGTCGGCGGCACCCATCCAGCCCTGGGCGGTGCGCCGGATGTAGGCCTGCCCGCTGGGCAGGCTCGCCGGCTCTACCGCATGACCGAGCGTCCCCAGGCCGGCCGCCATCAGCTCCAGACCGCGCCCCGCTTCCCACTGTACGCGGCCTGGCGTGGCCGTGGTGACGTGGGGGCGGGCAACGGCCTGCTCGGGTGTGCGGCCATTGGCCAGCATGTCGATGAGGCTTGCTGCCACATAGTCGACGATGGGCCCGCCGCCAGCCGCGCCGCCGGCCAGCAACGGCCTGCCGTTGCTGCCAAAGGCGATGGTGGGTGCCATGGAGGTGACCGGCCGCTTCAACGGCGCCATCTGGTTGGCCAGGGTCTCCCCGCTGCGAGGTGCAGCTGAAAAGTTGGTCATGGCGTTGTTCAGCACCACGCCCTCGAAGGCCAGGCGGGCACCGAAGTTGAGGTTGTTGGTGGTGGTCAGCGACACCACGTTGCCTTGAAGGTCGGCCACAGCCAGTTGGCTGGTTTGTGCATGAGTGGGGCTTTCGTCGGCCGCTGGGTGCGTCAGCGCCTGCAGCCTTCCCGCCGTGGGGTTGGGTTGGGCCTTCGAAGGGCTGATTAGAAGCGCGCGTTGGCGCAGGTAGTCCTCGGAGGTCATTGCGGCGGTGGGTACGCGGACGTGATCAGGGTCGCCCACGTGCAGCCGACGGTCCGCCTGTGCCAGCTTGCCAGCCTCCACGTACAGGTGGAGGAAGGCCGGGTCCTGGAAGTCGAAGCGGTTCTG
>CAISJH010000498.1 GCA_903885585.1 uncultured beta proteobacterium | reverse complement strand
GTGCAACAGCGCCTGCTGCGCATACGCCGTGCCGTCGTAGACCAGCAAGATACGCGGCACCACAGCTTGCGGGATTTCAGTTTCGGTCGAGAGGTTCAAACGCGGCTCCTTTGGGCATATGGGCCAGAGCGAGGGTAGTGAAGGCTCGTGAAAGTTTCTTGACGGCGCCACATTCGCGACCGAGCAGCTCCCTCCCCATGCGCTGTCACGCCAGCTTCATCGAGGAGCGTCATCATTCGGGAGGGACTGTCCGGAGCACACGGATGGCCCACGCTCAGGGAACGTCTTGGTCCAGCCACACCCTTGCCCATGAAGCTCAAAGAGGACTGGAGCGCAGATGACGCCAAGCGACTTCAGCAGATGCGAGCTGACGCGGGGTGGAGCCTGCCCGACCTGGCCAGGCGCGCATGCCTTTCAGTGGCTCAGGTGACACAGTTGGAGCAGGGTGGTCACTCGCACTTCTACACGGCGGCCATCAAGCAGTTGGCGGGGCGTCGCGCCGTTTGCGCTTTGGAGCGATGGACGCAGGTACAGCGTCCACCGGCCCAGAGTCCAGTGGACGCTGAAGCCGGGGCCCCATCCCAGGTGGGTCCTGAGGTGGCGAGAGCTGCTTTGCACACCCCCTCGACGAGCACCCCATGAGTCACTTGCAGGAGTCCGCCAAGGATGAGTCTGCAGCGCATGGACGCTCCTGTCCTGTTCGGGGCCGTGTCCCGGCCTCCTCCCACCCACTGGGGTCCCTGCTGATCCTGCTGTCAGCGCCCTGCGTGCTCCCCATACCCGGCATTGGCAACGTCATGGGACTCGCGTTGATGGGTGCTGCCTGGTGCATCTGGCGCGGCGCACCGGCGGCCGCTGTTGCAGGCCGCACCACCACCCTGCCCTTGAGCCCCCGACATCGGCGGCTCGTCAGGCGCTGGATGGCGCGGCTGGACCGTCTGGCTGCGCCGTGGTGCCGGCCCCGGCTGAACACGCTCGTGGATTTGCAGCCTCGGTCCTGGCGTGCCGCTTTCGCGGCCGCGCTGGTGGCGCTGATGGGCGTGTTGATCTTTCTGCCGATTCCGCTGGGCAACGTGCTGCCCGCAGCTTCGGTCACCAGCCTGGGGCTGGGCCTGTCGCACCGTGACGGCCTGGCGGCACTGTGGTCCGCAGGCCTGGCGGGGCTGGCGCTGGCCTATACCGCAGCGCTGGGTGCAGGCGCTTGGATGTGGATCATGGCGCCTGTGGCGCAGCTGCTGGGGCTGGCTTGATCAAGAAGGCCAGAGGAGCTGCGTGCTGATCTGGCTGAGCGGCCCCCAATTGAGCGCCGCCTAACGTCAGCACCGCCAGGCCTCACGTTGGATCAAGTCGCTCAGGGCAACTCTTTCACCGCCGCCACACCGGTGGCAGGGAAGTCGGTGAACACGCCATCGATACCGAGCTCCATGTAGAACTTCATCTCCGCTTTGGGGTCCTTGAAGCCGTATCCGCTCGCGTCGTTGCGGAACGTCCAGGTATGCACCAGCAAGCCCTTGGCGTGGGCCATC
>CAISJH010000497.1 GCA_903885585.1 uncultured beta proteobacterium | reverse complement strand
TGGAGCGGCGCGACCTCAGCACGGGCGCCGCCACGCTGTGCGTGGGCGGCGGCATGGGCATTGCCACCATCATCGAAAGGGTCTGAAAGATGTCAGACGCTGTGAAGCTTCAATTGGGTGAGGACGGTGTCCTGCTGGCGGTGATGGACCTGCCCGGCCGGCCCATGAACGTGGTGGGCGATGCGCTGATGCAGGGGATCGCTCAGGCGGTCGAGCGCATGGCCGACCCGGCCGTGAAGGGCCTGGTGCTGACCTCGGGCAAGGCCGACTTCTGCGCGGGGGGTGACTTGGACCGCATGTCGCGCTGGACCCGGCCGGAGGAGCCTTTCGAAACCAGCATGGCGATGAAGGCCGAGTTGCGCCGCCTCGAAACCCAGGGCAAGCCGGTGGTGGCCGCGATCAACGGTCACGCCCTGGGCGGCGGGTTGGAGATCGCCCTGGCCTGCCACGCCCGTATCGCAGTGGATGATGCGCGGCTGAAGATCGGCCAGCCTGAGGTGAAGTTCGGCCTGCTGCCCGGCGGCGGCGGCACGGTGCGCTTGCCGCGCTTGATCGGCATGCAGGCGGCCTTGCAGCTGATGACCGAAGGCGCCGACCTCTCGCCTCAGAAGGCCCTGGCGCTGGGCCTGCTGGCCGCGGTGGCACCAAACCGTGACGACCTGCTCGCCCAGGCCCGTGCCTGGGTGCTGGCCCATCCAGCAGCGCGTCAGCCCTGGGATGAGCCCAAGTTCCGCTTTCCCGGTGGGGATTCGCGCTCGCCGGCCATGGCGCAGTTGTGGACCGTGGCGCCCTCGGTGGCGTCGGCCCGCACCTGGGGCAACTTGCCCGCAGTGCAGCACATCATGAGCAGCGTCTACGAGGGCGGCTTGCTGGGCTTCGACGCCGCCTGCGAGGTGGAGAGCCGCTACTTCGCGGCGTGCGCCATGTCGCAGGCCAGCAAGAACATGATCGGCACGCTGTGGCATCAGTTCAATGCGCTGAAGAAGGGGGCCTCGCGACCGGCAGGGCAGCCTGCGGTGAAGGTGCGCAAGCTGGGTGTGCTGGGGGCCGGGATGATGGGGGCCGGCATCGCCTACGTGGCGGCCAAGGCCGGCCTAGAGGTGGTGCTGCTGGACAGCTCGCAAGAGGGCGCCGAGCGCGGCAAGGCCTGGTCGCAGGGGCTGCTGGACGGCGCGGTGCGCAAGGGACGCAGCACGCCGGCGAAGCGCGATGCGCTGCTGGCCCTCATCACGCCCACCACCGACTTTACGGCCTTGTCGGGCTGTGATCTGGTCATCGAAGCGGTTTTCGAGGACCGCGCGGTGAAGGCTGAGGTCACCGCCAAGGCCGAGGCCGTGATCGGCGCCAGTGCCGTGTTCGCCTCCAACACCTCCACCTTGCCCATCACGGGGCTGGCCCAGGCCAGCGCGCGTCCTGACCACTTCATCGGCCTGCACTTCTTCAGCCCGGTGGACAAGATGCCGCTGGTGGAGATCATCGTCGGCGCGCAGACCTCGGACGCCACGTTGGCGCGGGGGTTTGATTTCGTGCAGCAGATTGGCAAGACGCCCATCGTGGTGAACGATTCGCGTGGCTTCTACACCAGCCGCGTCTTCGCCACCTACTTGATGGAAGGCATTGCCATGCTCAAGGAGGGCGTGCACCCCCGCAGCATCGAGGTGGCGGGCCAGCAGGCCGGCATGCCCATGCCACCGCTGGCGCTGCAGGACGAGGTCTCGCTGTCGCTGAGCCTGCACGTGGCCGAGCAGACGCGCAAGGACCTGGAGGCCGAGGGCCGACCCGTGACCGAACACCCGGCCTTGAGCGTGATCCGCGACCTGTGCGCCTTGGGCCGTGTGGGCAAGAAGGCGGGCCAAGGCTTCTACGACTGGCCGGGACGTGAGGCCGCGGTGGACGCTGGCGGCGTGGTGGGAAGTGACAAGAGCGAGAAGGGCGAGAAAGGCCTGTGGCCCGGTCTGGCCGAACGCTACCCCGTGGCCGCGCAGCAGCCCGAGCAGCGCGAGCTGATGGACCGCCTGATGTTCATCCAGGCCAACGAGGCCGCGCGCTGCCTGGAAGAGGGTGTGCTGCGCTCGGTGGCCGACGGCAACATCGGCAGCATCATGGGCTGGGGCTTCGCTCCATTTGAGGGTGGTGCGCTGCAGTTCATCAACGCCCGTGGCGTGGGCGCCTTCGTCGAGCGCTGCCGCGAACTGGCAGCGCGCCACGGGCCGCGCTTCGAGCCCGCTGTCTTGCTGGTGAAGCTGGCGGCCGAGGGGCGGCCGGTGGCCGATCGCTGAGGGTGGATTGAAGCCGCCTGAGCCCTTGGCCTCCAACCGTCGCGAGGGCCGTCTCGAACCACCCGCACCACGTCAGCATGGGGTGGTTCGCTTCGACCGGCTCGACGCCCTGCGAGGGCTGGCCATCGTGTGGATGGCCGGCTTTCACCTCTGCTTCGATCTGAACCACCTGGGCTTCTGGTCGCCACGGCAGGACTTCTATGGCGACCCGTTCTGGACGGGCCAGCGCACGGCCATCGTCAGCCTCTTCCTGTTCTGCGCCGGCCTGTCGCAGGCGGTGGCCTTGCAGGCCGGGCAGACCTGGCCTCGCTTCTGGCGGCGGTGGATGCAGGTGGCGGGCTGTGCGCTGCTGGTGAGTGCCGGCTCGGCGCTGATGTTCCCCCGCAGTTGGATCAGCTTTGGCGTGCTGCATGGCATTGCAGTGATGCTCTTGCTCACGCGGGTGCTGGCTTGGTCGTCCAGCGCCCCGGACCGTTCCGCGACGGCGCAGGCCGCTCGTTCGTCCCACCAGGGCTCGGGCGGGGTGGGGTTGTTGTTGTTTTTCGCCTTGGGCGCGGTCTGCCTGCTGCTGCCGGCGCTGGTGTCTCATCCCTTCTTCGACACCCGCTGGAGCAACTGGGTAGGTCTGGTGACGCGCAAGCCCATTACCGAGGACTACGTGCCGGTGCTGCCCTGGCTGGGGGTGATGCTGTGGGGCCTGGCGGCGGGTCGCTTGATCCTTGCCAGGCGTCCTAAGTGGTTGGCGGGCGCCGTGCCGGCCGCGGTGCGCCCGCTGGCCCTGCTGGGCCGTTGGAGTCTGAGTTTCTACATGGTGCACCAGCCTGTGTTCATCGGCGTGCTCATGGCGGTGGCGACAATGCGCTGATGACCTCCAAAGTGCCTCCCCCCAAAGTCCTGTTCGGCTTCCACGCCGTCACCGTGCGCCTCAAGACGACGCCCGCTTCCGTCATCGAGGTGCATGTCGACGCTACCCGGCGCGACGCCCGCATGCGCCAGTTCGTCGAGCGCGTTCAGGTGGCGGGCGTGAAGGTGGTCGACAGCGACGATGCCCGGCTGGCCCAGCTGGCCGGCTCTGGCCGCCATCAAGGGGTGGTGGCACGGGTGTCGGCAGTCAAGACCTCGCACTCCTTGGACGATGTGCTGGATGCCGTGGAGGCTGAGGGCCGCGGCCCCGCGCTGGTGCTGGTGCTGGACGGGGTGACCGATCCACACAACCTCGGTGCCTGCCTGCGCACCGCCGACGGGGCAGGTGCCCATGCCGTCATCGCCCCCAAGGACCATGCCGTTGGGCTGAACGCCACCGTGGCCAAGGTGGCCAGCGGGGCGGCCGAGACGGTGCCCTACCTGATGGTGACCAACCTCGCGCGCACACTGGGCGAGTTGCAGGACCGCGGCCTGCGCGTCATCGGCACCAGCGACGATGCCCCCCACACCCTCTACGACCTGGACCTCACCGGCCCCGTGGCCCTGGTGCTGGGGGCGGAAGGCTCCGGACTGCGCCAACTCACCCGCAAGACCTGCGACGAGCTCGTGCGCATCCCCATGCAGGGAGCGGTGGAGAGCTTGAACGTGTCCGTCGCCTCGGCTGTTTGTCTTTACGAAGCGCTGCGCCAGCGCAAAGGAGTTGCCTGATGCCTGTCATCGACGTCCGTCACCCCCTGGTCAAGCACAAGGTCGGCCTGCTTCGCGAAGCCGACATCTCGACCAAGAAGTTCCGCGAGATCACGGGCGAACTCGCCGCCTTGCTCACCTATGAAGCCACGGCCGACTTTCCGCTCGAAAAGGTCGGCATGGAGTGCTGGAGCGGCCCGGTGGACGTGGACCGCATCGCCGGCAAGAAGGTGACGGTGGTGCCCATCCTGCGCGCCGGTCTGGGCATGCTGGACGGCGTGCTGATGATGGTGCCCAACGCCAAGGTGAGCGTGGTGGGGCTGAGCCGCGACCACGACACCCTGCAGCCGCGCCACTACTACGAGAACTTCGTGGGCCGGCTGGAAGAGCGCACGGCGCTGATCGTGGACCCCATGCTGGCCACCGCCGGCTCGATGATCGCCACCGTGGACCTGCTGAAAGAGCGCGGCTGCAAGGACGTGCGAGCCCTGGTGCTGGTGGCCGCGCCTGAGGGCATACGGGCCCTGGAAGCCGCCCACCCTGACGTGCGCTGCTGGACCGCCGCTGTGGACAGCCACCTCAACGAGGTGGGCTACATCATCCCCGGGCTGGGGGATGCGGGCGACAAGATCTTTGGCACCAAAGGCTGATCACACCCAGCCCAGCACACCGGCCCCCGCGCCCACCGCAATCGGCCACAGCGGGCTGAAGCGGGTGCGGGTCATCCACAGCAGAGTGCCGGCAAACAGCACCCAGGCCGTCCAGGCCTCGCGTGTGGGCTCGGTCAGGATCCAGCTCGTGGCCACCAGCAGACCGATGGTCAGGGGCGCGAGCCCTTGGGTGAAGGCCTGGACTTCGCGCCGGTCCTTGCGGTCGCGCCCGTAGCGGCCGGCGGCGATGGCGAGCACGGCGGAGGGCACCAGGCTGCCGCCCAGCGTAGCCAGCACGCCCACCATGCCGGCCACATTGAATCCGATGACGGCCACGAACAGCACATTCGGCCCAGGCGCGGCCTGGGCGAGCGCCACCGAGGCGCTGAGCTGGGCGTCGCTCAACCAGGACTTCTGCACCACCACATAGCGGTGCATGTCGGGCACGGTGGTGATGGCGCCGCCCACGGCCAGCAGCGACAGCATGGTGAAGTGGATGAACAAGCCCCACCAGTCGGCTGGGCCGAGGCCCAGCGTGCCGAACCAGAAAGCGTTCAAGGTCGCAGCTTCCACCACGCCAGGGTCCAGGACAGCGGCACCAGGACGGCCAGCACGCCGGCCATCGGCCAGCGCATCACGCCCACCGCGAACACCGTGGCTGTTGCAAGGAGCGCGCACCACAGGAGCCCCATGCGGTTGGACTTCAAGGTGCCGGTGACCTTCCA
>CAISJH010000496.1:0-2500 GCA_903885585.1 uncultured beta proteobacterium | reverse complement strand
GCAGCGAATCGCGTGTCTACAGTCGGTGTGTGCAGAGCCTGTGGGCACCCACCTTGGCGTCATCGCAATGTCGTCATGGACAAAATTGCTTGTCAGGTGCACAATGATCGCGGGGAATTTGCTGAAGCAAGCGGAGGACTGCGGACCAAAAGCCTTGAGGGGCCTGGATCATGCGGCCCCGTACGCTCGTTTGGGAGAGAGCAAGTGGGCAATCCAATCACAGGGGCCATCACCGTGGTGCTGGCCGATGACCACCAGATCCTGCGGCAGGGTCTAGGGCGGTTGCTGGCCGCCGAGGTCGACATCGAAGTGGTGGCCGAGGCGGGCACCGGCTTCGAAGCGCTGGAAGCCTTGCGCCGCTACCAGGTCGATGTGCTGGTGTTGGATTTGTCCATGCCGGACATGCCGGGCATGGATCTCATCAAGCGCATGCGCAGCGAGTTTCCGGCTGTGAAGGTGCTGGTGCTCACCATGCACACCGAGGACCAGTACGCCGTGCGCGCCTTTCGCTCGGGGGCCAGCGGCTTCATCACCAAGGACAGCGCGGCCGGTCAGCTGGTTGAGGCTATCCGCAAGCTGGCCAAGGGCGGGGCCTACGTGCCGTCAGCGCTGGCCGAACGCATGGCGCTGGGCATGAAGGACTTTCAGGACACACCGCTGCACCAGCAGCTCAGCAACCGCGAGTTCGAGGTGTACCGGCATATCGTGGCGGGCAAGCGCCTCACGGACATAGCCGACGAGCTGCACCTGTCCATCAAGACCATCAGCACGCACAAGGCGCGCATCATGGAGAAGCTGGGTGTGGCGGGTACCGCTTCGCTGGTGCGCTACGGCTTGCAGCACCAGCTCTTCGAGGACTACGCCAGGGACTCGGCCTGGATGGTGGACTTGCCCGATGAGCCCGGGGCTGATAGGCGCCCTGCAGGCGTGAACTGATCTTGCCGGCTTGGTCTGGGCGTGGGTTGGGCCCGTTTCGGCTCGGCTTCGCTCGGCTCGGCGTTTGTGGGCTGGACGAGAGCTGTGGGTTGCCTGAGTCTGCAGGCGTCCAAGGCTTCAGCTGCGCTGTGCCGGTGCGCCAGTGGCTGTGCCTGGCACGACGGCCGGCGCCCGCGTGACGCGGGCCTTGCCGCCCGTCGTGACGATGATCACCGGGTCTCCGGCCCGCAAATCCTCACTGCCCTTGGCCTGCACGATGGCGCGGCGCTCACCGTTGCGCAGTTGCACCAGCACTTCCACCGCTTCCTCCCGCGTGGTGGAGCGCTCGATGGCATTGCCCACCACCGCACCGGCCACGGCCCCCAGCACACTGCCCACTGCGTTGTCGCGTCGGCCGCTGCCCAGCGACCCCCCGGCGATGGCACCCACCACCCCCCCAGCGGTGCCGCCTATGCCGCTCTGCTGGCCTTCCACCGTCACGGGGCGCACCGACAGCACCGTGGCATCCACCACGCTGGACATGCGGTTGGCGTCCTCACGCTTGATCACATCGGGGCTGGTGGTGGAGCAGGCAGCAAGAAGGGCGGCGAGGGCCAGGGAGAGCAGGGTGGAGGTGCGGCTGATCATGGGGCGAACCTTGGTGCAAAGAAGGGGATACGAGCGTGACTCCGGGGGTGTCAGCCGTGCAGCCTGGAGTGCCGCGGCACGCTGGCCAGCAGGAACTCCATTTGGTCGCTCAGGATGCGGCGGCCGCGCAGGATCATGTCCTCGTGCAGGCTGGGCACGTAGGGCAGGTAGTGCAGCGTCATGCGGGCTTCCTCGGGCAGGCGGTTGGCTTTCTGGCCGTTGCAGCTGCGACAGGCGGTGATGCAGTTCATCCAGCTGTCGGCGCCGCCTCGAGAGACGGGCACGATGTGCTCGCGCGTCAGTTCGTCAAAGCGCACCTGCTTGCTGCAGTAGGCGCACAGATGGCGGTCGCGTGCAAAGAGCTTGGGGTTGGTCAGCGCGGGCTCGGTGCGCCAGGCCCGACTGGGCACGGCACCCTTGACGGCCACGATGGGGTGCACCTCGATGCGCGATTGCTCGCCCGTGGCGCGCTGGATGCCGCCGCGCAGCACCTGCACTGCTTCACCCAGCGTCCAGGCCACCGTGTGGCTGGCGTAGAGCGTGGCGGCCTCCTGGGCCGAAATCCAGGCCTGGGGCCTGCCGGAAACGTCGAGCTGAAGTACTTCCATGCCGATCCGTCCTCGGACACAGAGGATACCAACGTTCTGTTGCTGTCAGATGTGCGTGAAGTCCCACCGCCACAAGGCCCTTGCTGATGTGCGGGGGTGGACAAATCGTGGATGAGGCGCAAAATAGCACGATCGTTCGATTTTTCCGGAGCCAGTGGTCCAGCCCCGACTTGCCTGCCCACCTCCCGTTCCGCCTTGCCTTGTGTTCGACTGACACCATGATGGAGACCCTGTCCCCTGCCGAGCAGCGACAAGTGCCCAACAAGGGCAGGCAAACGCGCGCCGCCATCCTGGACGCTGCTTTGGGCCTGGCCTCGCACATGGGGCTC
>CAISJH010000495.1 GCA_903885585.1 uncultured beta proteobacterium | reverse complement strand
CCTTGACCGTGTCCACCGACACATTGAGTTCGCGCGCGATCAACTTGTTGGGCAGCCCCTTGAGCAAGCCCGACAGCACGTCATGTTGGCGCGGCGTCAAGCCCAGATGCGCCAACGACACGGCGGGGCTGGCAGAAAGCCCGGGCGGGGTGCTGTGCTCAGCGGGCCGGCCCCGGTTGGGGCCGAACAGGTGCTGCGGGATGAACAGCCCGCCCGACATCACGGTACGCAAGGCCTGCACCAGAGCCTCGGTCGAGGCGCGCTTGGGGACGAAGCCCATGGCACCCAGGTCCAGCGCGCGCACCACATCACCCGCGTTTTCCGAGGCAGACAGGATGACCACCGGCACGTGGGGGTGGTCGCGCCGCATCTCGGCCAGCAACTCGAAACCGTCGGCGTCGCCCAGCACCAAGTCCAGCAGGGCCAGATCAAAGTCAGCCACGTCACGCAGACAGGCGCGCGCCTGCTCGGCGCTCTGTGCCCCCGTCACGGCGATGTCCTCGCCAAGCCCGCCGATCACCGCCTGCATGGCGGCCAGGATCAGCGGGTGGTCATCGATCAGCAGCACCTTCATGAGCGCCTCCCAGCAGATCCATGGTCTCCCGACGGCTGGATGTTAAGGGCCTCCCAGGGCCGCCAGATCTCGGCGAAAACCCGGTGTCGGCGCGCATCACAGGCTGCAGCGGTGCACCTCAACGGCCGTTCAACGCCACCCGTCCCACAGCAACTTGAGCCCGGTCAGCAACATGCCGGTGTAGGCCAGGCGATAGAACCAGGTGTTGCTGACGTGGCGCGTCATCCACACGCCCAGCCACACGCCGGCGGGCGCCAGGGGCAGGAGAACCAGCGCCGTGGTCATGTTGCGCAAATCGATCAAGCCGAGCGCCGCAAAAGGCACCCACTTGGCCAGGTTGATGGCACCGAAGAAGACCGCCATGCTGCCGCTGTAGACCAGGGGCTGCAGCTTCAGTGGCAGCATGTAGGCCGCCAGGGGCGGGCCGCCGGCGTGCGCCACAAAGCTGGTGAACCCCGCCAACGTGGCGCAGGTCGAGCCCACCCAGCCTGGCGCGGGCGGCGCCTCCGGTTGGGGAGGAAAGAGCAGGCGCTGCGCCAGAAAGGCCAGGGTCAGAGCCCCCGTCAGGGCTGCCACCGCCGGCGCCGACAAGATACCGAACATGGTCCACCCCACTGCCGTGCCGGCAATGCCCCAGGGCACGGTACGGCGCACCAGGGACCGGTCGCGGTGCCGCCACAACTGCTGCAAGGTGGCACCGTCCATCACCATCAGCAGCGGCAGCATGATGGCCGCGGCCTGGGGAACTGGAATCACCAGGGCCATCATCGGCGTGGCCAGTGAGCCGAAGCCGCTGGCAAATCCGCTCTTGCTCAAGCCCACCAGCAGCACCGCCGGAAAGGCGACGGCGTAGAACAGCGGGTCGGTCAACAGGGGCAGATGGCTCCACCAGGAGGCGGTCAACGTCTCGATCCTTGGTTCATCCGCAGGTCATCCATCAGTTCAGGTGCCGCGCTCAGTGTCGGCCTTGAAGGAGTGGACAATTCTGGCGTGTTCCAGCCTTCCCAGCACGACGTACGGCGCTTCTTTTGCGAGGTGTGGCGCAAGCATGCAGCCGGCCTGCCGCTGGACGCCATGCAAGCCCAGGCCGCCCCATGGGTGGCAGAACACCCGGAATACGCCGACGATCTGGGCGACCTTGATGCCGCGCTGGCGGCTGTCTACACCGTGGAGAACGGCCGCACCAACCCTTTCTTGCACCTGAGCATGCACCTGAGCATCGCCGAGCAGGTGTCCATCGACCAGCCCAGCGGCATCCGTCAGGCCGTGCAACTCCTGGCCACACGCCTGGGCTCGCTGCACGAAGCCCACCACCAGGTCATGGAGTGCCTGGGCGAGATGATCTGGGCCTCCCAGCGCAGCGGGCTGCCGCCCGACGGCCCCGCCTACATCGAGGCCGTGCGGCGCCGGGCTACCGCGCGACCGTGACCCAGGGCACCTCCAGCCAGTTGTCGGCACGGTGCACCACGGTGACGTTGCTGCGCGCTGCCCAGGGAATCACCTGCCGGTGCAGCGGGATGGTGTGGACCTGCTCCTTCCACTCCTTCAGCGCCGCCTTGATCAGATCCTCGCGCTTCTTCGGATCGGCCTCCACGCTGGACTGCGCCGCCAGCGCGTCGAGTCGGTCGTTGCGTGAGCGGCCATAGTTGTACAGACCCACCCCCTTGTCGGCGAGATTGCGCATCACCGGGGTCAGGGTGGTCTCGGCATCGATGACCGCGCCACCCCAGCCCAGCATGTACAGGCTGGTGTCGTGCTTCTCAAGCTTGGGGAAGTAGGTCGCGCGCGGCATGGCGTTGACCTTGACCTTGACTTTGAGTTGCGCCCACATGCCCGCCAGCGCGATGCAGATCTCCTCGTCGTTGACGTAGCGGTTGTTCGGACAGTCGAGCGTCACCTCGAAGCCGTCGGCATAACCCGCCTCGGCCATCAATCGGCGCGCCAGGGGTAGATCGAACGGGGCGCGCTTCTCGATCTCCGGGTCATTGAAGTAGGCCAAGGGAGAAGGTGTCATGCCGCCCGTGGGCACGCTCTGGCCGTTCATCAGCTTGGTCTTCATGGTCTCGATGTCCGCCGCGTGCTGCAGCGCACGGCGCACTCGCAAGTCCTTGAAGGGGTTGCGCCCCTTCACACTGCCGTAGAGCAGCTCGTCGCGGTGCTGGTCCATGCCGATGAAGACCACCCGGTTCTCCGGCCCGTCAATGACCTTCACGCCCGCCGTGTTGCGCAGCCGCGCCACGTCGCGCGGCGCGGGGTCCAGCACGAAGTCGATCTCGCCCGACACCAGCGCCGCCAGCCGGGTGGCATCGTTGCTGATGGGTGTGTAGACGATCTCCTGGACGTTGCCGTCGAACTTGCCCCACCAGTTGGCGTTGCGCTTGTAGGTGGTCTTGATGCCGGGCTGACGGCTCACCAGCACGAAGGGGCCGGTGCCGTTGGTGTTGAAGCTGGCGTGGCTCTCTTCCTTGTTCTTGAAGTCCAGGGGCTTGAGCACCTTGTGCTTCTCCGCCCAGGACTTGCTCATGATCCACAGCGAGCCCAGGTGCTGCAGAAACACCGGGTTGACTCTGTCCATGCGGAACTCGACCGTCAGCGGATCCAGCGCCACCGGCTTGCCCACCGCGTTGGCATAGACGCTGATCTGCGAGGTGAGCTCCTTGCCGCGGTTGACGGAGAAGACCACGTCCTCGGCGTTGAAGGCCGTACCGTCGTGAAACTTCACCCCCGGGCGCAGCTTGAAGCGCCAGGTCAGCGGACCGGTCTGCGCCCACTCGGTGGCCAGGGCCGGCACGAAGTTGAGCTGCCGGTCGCGCTTGATCAGCGTCTCGTAGACCTGGCCGTTCATCATGTTGGTCATGGACTCGTTCTGCGAGTGCGGGTCCATGGTCTGCGGGTCACCCTGGCTCGCCCAGCGAAAGGTCTGGGCGTGCACAGGACCTGCCAAGGCGGCCAACAAGGTGACCGCCAGGGTCATCAGACGCAGAAGAAGTTTCATGTGCAAGCTCCCTGGGGATCGTGGCTGTGGGACGGGTGACGATGTCACAGGCCAGCGGCCGTTACGCAGGGGGATAACCCTCCTCGGTCAAGGCCGCCACGAACGCCTGCGAGGGCTGGTTGGATTCGATGGCGATCTTGTGGCTGGGCAAATCGATCTTGAGCTGCGCCGCCGGGTCCACCTGATGCACGGTGGCAGTCACGGTCTTGGCGCAGTGGCCGCAGGTCATGTCAGGCAAAGTGAGTTCGATGGTCATGGCTTGTTCCTGGTCAAGGCAATGGTTCGGTGCAGCAGCAGCCCCAAGCTTAGAGTATGCGCATGACGGATCACACGCTGAACATCGACGGCATGACCTGCGCCTCCTGCGTGGCGCGGGTGGAGAAGGCCTTGCGCAAGGTGCCCGGTGTGCAAGCCGCCAGCGTCAACCTGGCCACCGAGCAGGCTCAAGTCAGCGCCGAGGCGGGTACCGACGCGCAGCTGCTGCTGGCCGCGATCCAACGTGCCGGCTACGAGGCGAGCGTGGTACAGCCCGACGCCGATGTGCTGGCCGCTCCGGTACGCCGCGCCCATGACGAGGGCTGGAAGGTCGCCCTCGCCGCTGCCTTGTCGATTCCCTTGATGGTGCCCATGCTGGGCGATTTGCTGGGCCGGCACTGGATGTGGCCCGCATGGGTGCAAGCCCTGCTGGCAGCCCCCGTGCAGTTCTGGTTGGGCGCGCGCTTCTACAAGGCCGGCTGGTCGGCGCTCAAGGCGGGTGCAGGGAACATGGACCTGCTGGTGGCCATCGGCACCACCGCCGCCTTCGGCCTCAGCCTGGCGCTGTGGTGGCAGGCTTCTTCGGGTTCTGCGGGGCAGATGCCCCACCTGTACTTCGAGAGCGCCGCTGTGGTCATCACCCTGGTGATGCTGGGCAAGTGGCTGGAGTCGCGTGCCAAGCGCCAGACACTGGCGGCGCTGGAGTCCTTGCGGCGGCTTCGCCCGGAGACCGCACGCGTGCGCCGGCACGGCGTCGAGGCCGAGGTGCCGCTGTCGGCCGTGCGCGTGGGCAGCGAGCTGGTGGTGCGGCCCGGCGAGCGCCTGCCCACCGACGGCGTCATCATCGAAGGCCGAAGCCACCTGGACGAGTCCCTGATCACGGGCGAGAGCCTGCCCGTGGCACGGGAAGTCGGACAAACGGTCACCGGTGGGGCACTCAACGTCGAGGGCCTGATCGTCGTGCGCACCACCGCGGTCGGGGCCGAGACGCAGCTGGCGCGCATCGTGCGACTGGTGGAGTCTGCGCAGGCGCAAAAGGCCCCCATCCAGCAACTCGTGGACAAGGTCAGCGCCGTGTTCGTGCCTGCGGTGATCGTCATCGCAGTGATCACCGGCCTGGCCTGGTGGGTCCTGGCTGGGGATGGGGTGGCGGCCACGCTGCACGCGGTGTCCGTGTTGGTGATCGCTTGCCCCTGTGCACTGGGGCTGGCCACGCCTGCCACGCTGATGGTGGGCACGGGCATGGCCGCACGCCATGGGATCCTCGTCCGGGACGCTCAGGCGCTGGAAACGCTGCGCGCCGTGCGGATCGTGGCCTTTGACAAGACCGGCACGCTGACCCAAGGCCGGCCCCGCCTGACCGCATTGGCGTCGCTGTCAGGCACGCCAGAGGGCGACGCCCAACTTCTGCATTGGGCAGCAGCCCTGCAGTCCGGCAATGGCCACCCCCTGGCGCGCGCGGTCATCGAAGCAGCCCGCGCGGCGGCTTCGCCAGGCGTTTCAGCGGCTCCCACGGCGGTGGTACAAGGCCTGCAACGGGTGGCCGGCCGGGGTGTGGAGGGCCGGGTGGACGGCAGACTGCTGCGCCTGGGCAGTCAACGTTGGCTCAGCGAGTGCGGTTTGGACGCTGGATCCCTGGCAGCACAGGCGGCCCAGGCCGCCGCGTCAGGCCAGACCGTGTCCTGGATGTTTGAGCCTGGCAATGGTGGTCAGCCCACGCCGCGCCTGTTGGGCCTGCTGACCTTCGGCGACGAACCCAAGCCCGGCGCGGCCCAGGCCATGGCCACGCTGCGGGCCAAGGGCCTGCGGGTGGTCATGATCAGCGGCGACAACGCGGGAGCCGCGAACGCCATGGCCCGGTTGCTGGGGATCGACGAGGTGCGCGCCGAGGTGCTGCCGGGTGACAAGGCCCGTGTGGTGGGCGAGCTCAAGGCCAGCCTGCTGCCTGGTGAGGCCGTGGCGATGGTGGGCGACGGCGTCAATGACGCGCCGGCCCTGGCCGCTGCGGACGTCGGCCTGGCCATAGCAGGCGAAGGCGGTGGCACCGACGTGGCGGTGGAGACCGCCGGCCTGACGCTGCTGCGAGGCGACCCACAAACCGTGGTGGAGGCCTGGGAGTTGTCGTGGGCCGTAAGGCGCAAACTGCACCAGAACCTGTTCTGGGCCTTCGCCTACAACGTGGTGGGCATCCCACTGGCTGCGATGGGCTGGCTCAGCCCCATGGTGGCCGGCGCCGCCATGGCCCTGTCGAGTGTGAGCGTGGTGACCAACGCCCTCATGCTCAGGCGCTGGCGTCCGAGCAGAGCCGCCTGATCACGCGGCCCAGCGCAGTCTCAGCGGCGCCGCCCGTCGCCACCAGCCCAAAGACTGTCGAGCCCCAGCTTGCTCCACTCGGCTGCAGGCTCTCTGGACACGATGCGGTCTCGACAGGTCGGGTGCCCCAGATCGACCCGCTCAGGGGGAATGTGCATCTGGCTTCTCAGGGAATAGAAGACCTTCACCACGGGTGTCGTCTGGGAGTTCGGATTCTGGTCCACCACCACCGCAAGCTTCTGAGACTGCAATCGCACCAGGGAACCGGTGGGATAGATCCCCATGCTGCGAACGAAAGTGTTCAAGATTTCGGGGTCGAACTGCCCGGTCCACGAAGCCATCTGCGCTATGGACTCGCCGGGATCCCATCCGGAGCGGTATGAACGGTTGGAAGTGATGGCGTCGTAGGCGTCGCAGATGGCACACATCCGTGCAAACAGCGGGATGGCCTCCTCCTCCAGACCAAAGGGATACCCCGCACCGTCCCACCGCTCATGATGATGCAGGCAGGCCTCCAGGATCTCCTTGGGATAGTCTCCGGAGGACTTGAGCATCTCGTAACCCTGGACTGGATGCGCCCTGACCACGAAGGTCTCTTCGTCGCTGAGCTTGCCCTTCTTCTTGATGATCTCGGCAGGCACCATGGCCATGCCTACGTTGTGCAGCAGACCGGCCAGTCCCGCCAAGCGGCAACGCTCCTCGTCCATGCCCATCTGACGAGCCAGCGCCACCATCATCGCCGACACCGCCAGTGAATGGAGGTACACGTAGTCCTCCTGGGCTTTCAGCCGCGACAGGCTGACCAGCGCGCTGGGGTGGCGCATCACCGATTCCGCGACCTCTCCCGCCAAGGTTCTTGCAACATCCGGTGCAGGTGCATCACCCTCCTTGGCCAGCACGAAGAGTTGGGCGACCTGCTGCTTGGCTCGACGGACGATCGCTGAGGCCTTGCCCAACTCCGAGTCCAACTCGGCCGTGGGCCGATCCAGCGGCAATGGCTCGGCGGGTTCTGCGACGGCCGTAGCGTCAGGAGTCTTCGGTTCCGGAGGCGGAGCGGCAACTTCAGCGACCGCGGGCTCAGGATCGACATCAAGCCCCAAGGCCGGGTCGATCCAGACCTCCTTGATGACGCTCTCGCGCAACTTCTGGAGGTCCCGCTCGGTCTTCAAGACGAATCGGGTCTTCCAGAACGGGTGATCCAGCCAATCGCCCTCAAGGCGATGGATGAACATGCCTAACTGGATCTGGCTGACATGCACCTTCTTCAGCATGACAGTCCCCCAGGCGGCATCACAACACCCCTGCTGCAGTCTGGCATCCTGAACGAGCAACTGCCGTCAAGAAATTGCCTGGCCGACAGTCCACGCAAGAAAGGGGACGTCACCACCGGAAAGAAGCTCAGCGGAATTTCGGCTGAGGAACAGTCTTGAGGTCGCCCGGCAGGGACCCGATGTACTGGGCCATGGCCTTGAGCTCACTGGGCTTGAAAGCCTTGACCTGGCCGGCCATGATGGCATTGCCGCGGCCGAGCGTGGCCATGCCTTCGGTCTTGTAGGACTTCAGCGCAACGTACAGATAGTCAGCATGCTGCCCTGCCAGCTTGGGATAGGCGCCGTCGATGGGCTTGTTGTAGTCGGCACCATGGCAGGACGCACAAGCGCCTTTGTCGAGCAGTGCCTTGACTTCGGCTGAAGGCGCCTTCGCCGTCTGTGCCACGCTGACCACGCTGCTGCGGCCATGTTGCTCGTAGAAGGCGCCCAGGTCTGCCATCTGCTGCTCGGTGAGCGAACCGGCGATGCCCTTCATGGTGGGGTGCTTGCGCTCGCCCTTTTGGTACGCCACCAGCGAAGCCACGATGTACTTGGCGTTCTGGCCGGAGATCATCGGTACGCGGTGGACTTCCGGGAAGCTGGCCTGGTAGCCGAGAATCCCGTGGCACCCGATGCACATGGCAGCGAGCTTTTCGCCAGCCTTGGCATCCTGGGCGGCTGCAGACAGGGACATGCCGGCCAGGGCCAGCGATACGGTGAGCGCTTTGATCATGAACGGTTCCCTCGGGATCTCTTGGTCTGCCCGCCTCAGGCCGGTGCCGGAACGCGCCGCCTCTCGGCGCTCGGCGTACCGCTGCACCGGGGACTTGGCAGTTCGTCGAATTATAGGGTCGGCCTTTATACTGACCCAGCCCCGGACGCGCCTCTGAAGGTGCGCATTTTCGGGCCTGGCACAAGGGGCACGCCCCACGCGACGCAGCAGCCTTCCCGCCCGCACGCGACCGATCAACAGACACCGCCAACCAATCCCCTGGGGCTCACGCCAACATGAAATTCAAGGGTTCCGACCAATACGTCGCCACCGACGACCTGATGTTGGCCGTCAACGCGGCCATCACCCTGAAGCGCCCGCTGCTGGTCAAGGGCGAACCCGGCACGGGCAAGACCATGCTGGCCGAAGAGGTGGCCCAGGCGCTGAACATGCCGCTGCTGCAGTGGCACGTGAAGAGCACCACCAAGGCCCAGCAAGGGCTCTACGAATACGACGCCGTGAGCCGTCTGCGCGACAGCCAGCTGGGTGACGAGAAGGTCAAGGACATCCAGAACTACATCGTGCGCGGCGTGCTGTGGCAGGCCTTCACTGCGGAGGAGCCCGTGGCCCTGCTGATCGACGAGATCGACAAGGCCGACATCGAGTTCCCGAACGACCTGCTGCGCGAGATCGACCGCATGGAGTTCTACGTCTACGAGACGCGCGAACTGATCAAGGCGCGGCACCGCCCCCTGGTGTTCATCACTTCCAACAACGAGAAGGAGCTGCCCGACGCCTTCCTGCGCCGCTGCTTCTTCCACTACATCAAGTTTCCCGATGCGCCCACCATGCAGGCCATCGTGGACGTGCACTTTCCGGGGCTGAAGAAGGAGTTGCTGGGCGCGGCGCTGAAGACCTTCTACGACGTGCGCAACCTGCCCGGGCTGAAGAAGAAGCCCAGCACCTCGGAGTTGCTGGACTGGCTCAAGCTGCTGGTGGCCGAGGACATTCCGCTGGAGGTCTTGCAGAGCAAGGACGACAAGGTGGCCGTGCCGCCCCTGGTGGGTGCTCTGCTCAAGAACGAGCAGGACGTCACCTTGTTCGAGAAGCTCGTCTTCATGCAGCGCAATCACCGATGAACGCGAACTGGATCGAACCGGTCGAGATGGCCGGAGAGCACGCAAGGCTGATGCCGCTGGCGGCTGAACACGAGGCCGCTCTGTGCGACGCGGTGCGTGATGGCGAACTGTGGAAACTCTGGTACACCGCCGTGCCCTCGCCGGAGGGCATGCGCGCCGAGATTCAGCGTCGCCTGAAGCTGCAGGACCAAGGTTTGATGCTGCCCTTCACCGTGACCGATGCCACAGGCAGGGTGGTCGGCATGACCACCTACATGAACGTCGATGCATCCAACCGCAGGGTGGAGATCGGCAGCACCTGGTATGCGCAGAGCACCCAGCGTTCCGCGCTGAACACCGAATGCAAGCGCATGCTGCTGGGCCACGCCTTCGAGACCCTGCAGTGCATCGCGGTGGAGTTCCGCACGCACCGCCTGAACACGCAAAGCCGGCGCGCCATTGAGCGCCTGGGCGCGCAACTCGACGGCATCCTGCGCGCGCACCAGATCGGCCATGGCGGCACCTTGCGCGACACCGCGGTCTACAGCATCACCGCAGCCGAGTGGCCCGTGGTGAAGACCCACCTCGACTTCCAGCTTGCCCGCAGCCGCTGACACATGAACGCCCAAGCCTCCCCCAAGAATCGCCCCCTCAAGAAGACACGATTCACCGTCGAGCACCTGTGGCAGCTGGACCGATTGGGAGCCCCCAACCTGTCGCCTGATGGGTCACAGGCAGTCGCCGCGGTCACCTCGTACTCGATGGAGGGCAACAAGTCCTCCAGCAGCTTGTGGCTGCTGTCCACGCTGGGCGGCCAGCCTCGACGCTTGACCTCCTGCGGGGACAAGGACGGCCAGCCGCGCTTCAGTCCCGCAGGAGACCGCATCGGCTTCATCGCCAAGCGGGATCAGGAAGGCGCCAAGGACGAGACGCCACAGCTGTACCTGATTCCCGTGGACGGGGGCGAAGCCGAGCGTGCTGGCCACATGAGCACGGGCGTGGAGGCCTTCCGCTGGTGTCCGAACGGCCGTCAGGTGGTCTTCGTCTCCTGGGTGTGGCCGGAGCTGAAGGGCGCGGCGGCCCAGGCCAAGCGTCATGCGGAGTTCAGCAAGCGCAAGGAGACCGGCTACGCCACCAGTCAGGCGCAGTACCGCCACTGGGACCACCACATCCCCATGGGACGGGTGGCCCACCTCCACCTGATGGATGTGGCCACCGGTCGTGTGCGCGATCTGTTCGAGGGCACGGCCTACGAGCTCAACCGCGCCGAGCCCGATGCCCAGTGCTTTGACATCTCGCCCGACGGGCGCCGCCTGGTCTTCGCTTTCGATCCCGCGCCTCAGAAACGCGGCGACGGCCGCTACGCGCTGGCCGAGATGGACCTCAAGAGCGGCCGCATCCAGGTCATCGCCCAGGACAACGCCTGGGACTTCTCTGCGCCCAGCTACAGCCCGGACGGCCAGCGCATCGCCTTCGTGGCCAGCCAT
>CAISJH010000494.1 GCA_903885585.1 uncultured beta proteobacterium | reverse complement strand
GCCCACCCGACCGACGCACGGCTGCTGGACGTGGCCCGTCAGATCGTCGTGCGCCAGGCCCAGCGCGCGGGCATCGCCCTGAAGATGACCAACGAGCGCGAGGGCAAGACGCTGCGCCGGCGTGCCGGCGGTTACGCCCACGCCAAGCAGTTCAAGCGTCTGAAGACCGTGCTCAAGCGCCAGCGCACCATCCTCGGGGTGCTGGTGCGGGAGGTCACCCGCAAGATGGCCCAGATGGGCGACATGGCCGCCGAGGTGAATGCCAGGCTGAGCACCGTACTGGAGCGGGCCGAGCGCATCCGCACCCAGAAGACCAAAGACAAGAACAAGCTGTACGCGATGCACGCCCCGGAGGCCGAGTGCATCGGCAAGGGCAAGGCTCGCAAGCCCTACGAGTTTGGCGTCAAGGCCAGCATCGCGGTCACCCACGGCAAGGGCTTGGTGGTGGGCGCCAGAACCTTCCCCGGTAACCCCTACGACGAACACACGCTGGCCGCCCAGATCGAGCAGACCTCCACGCTGCAGGAGAGCATCGGCACCAAACCCACCACGGCGGTGGTGGACCTGGGCTATCGCGGCGTGGATGACGATGTGCCTACAGTGAAAGTCATCCACCGAGGTAAGGCCAAGAGGCTGACGGCCAGGCAGAAGACCTGGCTGAGAAGACGCCAAGCCGTGGAGCCGGCCATCGGGCACCTCAAGGCCGATCACCGGATGGACAGCTGCTGGCTCAAGGGCGCAGAAGGCGACGCGCTGCACGCCGTGCTGTGCGCAGCGGGCTTCAACATCCGCTGGCTGCTGCGCGCCATCGCCGCGCAGGCGGCCAAGGCCGCCAGGGCGCTGCTTTTTGTCCTCCCCTGGCTGTGGTTGTGCCTGCAAGGGGCCCTGGGCTGGCACCTCGCAGCAAACAGACCAACGATCAAGCCCGAAAACCGGATCACGCGAAATCTGGCGAACCGTGTCCATGGCGGTCATCAACACGCACTATCCACGGCTGGATGAATTTCGCAGGACCGACTAAATTAGTCGGCCCTGCAAAACACCGTAACCCATTGTCATCATTGAGATTTCAGGGCCAATGCTGATTGCCGGAACTCCCAGGAAGATATTCAATGTGCTTCAGTTTCTGAGAGTTCTGGGAGCTGAAGCGATGACCACCGACGACTTCTTCCGCGCACGGCTGGATGGCATGGTGGATCTCCGGCATCCTCTGGCGGTGCCAGCTCGCAAGATGCCACGGCCGGAAATTGAGACTTCGTTGGCGCCTCTGTTTGCACAGCGCCGGCTCCCGGGAGCCGAGGACCCAGAAACACAAAGGGCCGACCACTCGCGTGATCGACCCTCTGGGAAAGACTGGTGGGCCCTGTAGGATTCGAACCTACGACCAACGGATTAAGAGGAAGGCCGACTTCTTCCGCTTGGCCTCTCTAACTTAAAGTCGCGCAACGAGTTTTTTTGCGGGCCTCGGTCTTGGCCCTCACGGACTGAACCAAAACCGACCCTTTATGGCTCTTCTCGTTCAGCCTTTTTGAATTTTCCGATCTGTGTCAACGAGATAGCGGTCACCGAACCGAACTGGTCCCGAACCTTGGACACCGACCCCCTGTCGAGACGGGTCACCTTGTCCGCGTCTCCAGGGCTACCCGCCTGGCTCCGGGAGGTCCCTGCGGCCCCAGGTGACGCCGCAGGTCGGGCCCAAGGGGTGGCATAACCTTCCCCTCCCGGTGCACCCCTGGGGGCAGCCACGGGTCTCCCGGTGTGGGCGCCGGTGCGAACCTGCTGAGTTTTGGCCGGTTTCAAAATGTTGACGGGATTGGGGCGGGTTTGGGGTGGTTCCAGCGCTGACCCGAGCGATGCTTGCGGGGTTCAGATCTCGGCGTGGGACTGACCGCGGTAGCTCTTGCCCTCGATCACGACGGTCTCGACATGGTCCAGCAACCGGTCCAGGAGTGCCGAGGTCAGGGTGGCGTCGTTGTTGAAGATCCCGGCCCATTGCTTGTACGGGCGGTTCGTGGTCAACAGCGTGGCGCCGCGCTCGTAGCGGTGGCTGACGATCTGGAACAGGCAGTCGGCGCCGAACTTGTCGATGGGCAGGTAGCCCAGCTCGTCAATGCACAG
>CAISJH010000493.1 GCA_903885585.1 uncultured beta proteobacterium | reverse complement strand
CTCGCTGATGGTCTGGCCGGAGCTCGACGTTCTGGGGCGACCGCCCACGCTCATGACGGCCCAGGCCGCATGAATCTGGCGGCTGCGGCCTCCTTGGTCCGCCGCCAAGCGCAGCACCTCGATCAATCCAGAAAAGGCCGCCAGCGTGAAGGCGTCCAGCAGCACGAAGCCTATGCGCAGGGGGCGGCTGGCCACGGGATCGTCCAGCCCTGCGCGCATGCGGCGCGAACCCGGGCGCACGGGAATCGGCCCGCGGCTGCTGGAGAGGGGGTTGGGGACGATGCTCATGTCGGAATTCTTCAATATCTTGACCAATGCATTCAATCCGCACCTTCAAGGGTGAACCATCATGACGGGGTGCTGGCCGCTTGTGTGGGCCGCGAGCCTTTTTATCTGGAAAGAGGAGCAGACGTCATGGCATCTTGCAGACTGAACCCGGCCTTGGTTGCAGCGGTAGTTTTGGCGGCCGCCGGCCCGGCGCTGGCGCAGCAGCGCATCACGGTAGCGTGGTACGGCGGCAACTGGGGTGACGCCTTCAAGGCCTGCGTGGCCGACCCGTTCACCAAGGCCACTGGCATTGCCGTGGTGCCTGAGGTGGGCACTTCCACGACGACGCTGTCCAAGTTGCAGCAGCAGCGCGCTGCGCCGAAGATTGACGTGGCCTGGATGGACGGTGGCATCAGTGAGTTGGCTCACGCGGCTGGAGTGGTGGAATCGATCACGCCAGCGGGCGTGCCCAACATGGCCAACCTGCTGCCCCAGGCGGTGTACCGTGCCGACGGCGTGACCTACGCCGTGGGCACGGGCTTCTACTCTTTGGGTCTGACCTACAACACGCAGAAGGTCAAGGTCGCCCCCACCTCTTGGCGAGACCTCTGGAGCGCTGATTACAAGGGTGCGGTGACGGTACCTTCGCCGTCGAACTCAAGCGGCGTGCCCTTCATTGTCTTTCTCACAAAGGTGTGGGGCGGTGACCTGAAAGACCTGGGGCCTGTCTTCCGGCAACTCAAGGCCCTGGATGCGGCCCTCTTCTTCGACAGTTCGGGCGCGGCCACGAACGCCTTCCAGAGCGGAGAGGCCGTCATCGGTGCCCACTTCAATGTGGGCGCCTGGGACCTCATCGACAAGGGCGCGCCCATCGGCTTTGTCGTCCCCAAGGAGGGCGCCTGGGCTACCGATGCGCGCTTGCATCTCGTCAAGGGCACGCCCCAGCGCGCGGCTGCCGAGAAATTCATCGATGCGGCGCTCACGCCGCAGGCGGCCGGGTGCCTGGCTGAAAAGCTGTACGTAGGCCCCGCGCTGCGCGATGTGAAGGTGCCAGACAGCGTGGCACGCAAGCTGCCCTGGGGCGTCAATGGCTCGGTGGCGAACTTGGCGCTCTTCGACTGGAATGTGGTCAATGCCCAGCGTCCGCAGATCACCGACACCTGGAACCGCGAAGTCGCGCGCAAGCGCTGAGCGGCGCGCCCAGGCCACCTGCGCCCGCTGAGGATGAGTGTGCTGCTGTCGCTGCATGGCATCACCAAGTCCTTCGGCGGGCATCGGGTCCTGGACGGGCTGTCTCTGGAAATCAGCCAGGGACAGTTTGTCGCCCTGCTTGGGCCGAGCGGTTGCGGCAAGACGACTCTGTTGCGTGTGATCGCTGGCTTCACGCCCCCGGATGCGGGCGCGGTGCGTATCGACGGTCTTGACATCACGGATCAGCCTCCGTACCGCAGGCCGTTGAACACGGTCTTTCAGAACTATGCGCTCTTTCCACATCTGACCGTGTTGCACAACGTGGCCTACGGGCCGCGGCGCCAGGGGGCCTCGGCTGACGAAGCACACACGCGGGCGCAGGAGACTTTGGCTTTGGTCGGATTGAGTGAGTTTGCTGCGCGCATGCCGGCACAGCTGTCCGGCGGGCAACAGCAGCGGGTGGCACTGGCCCGCGCGCTGGTGAACCGTCCGCGCCTGCTGTTGCTGGACGAGCCCCTTTCGGCCCTCGACCTGAAGCTGCGCCGACAGATGCAACAGGAGCTCAAGGGGTTGCAGGAACGCCTGGGCATTGCCTTTGTCTTTGTCACTCATGACCAGGAAGAGGCCATGGCGATGGCTGACAGCATTGTGGTGATGCACCAGGGGCGCATCGAGCAGATCGGCAGTGGTGACGAGATCTACCGCCGGCCTGCCAGCCG
>CAISJH010000492.1 GCA_903885585.1 uncultured beta proteobacterium | reverse complement strand
GGTGATCGAGGCCGATTACGTGATGCAGGAAGGCGACAGCCTGCGCAGCCGCGTGCGCGTGCAAGCTGACGGGCAGATGAAGACCGGGCGCGATGTCGTCATCGGCGCGTTGCTGGGGGCCGACGAGTTCGGCTTCGCCACCGCCCCGCTGGTGGTGGAGGGCTGCATCATGATGCGCAAGTGCCACCTCAACACCTGCCCGGTGGGCGTGGCCACGCAGGACCCGGTGCTGCGCAAGAAGTTCTCGGGCAAGCCCGAGCACGTGGTGAACTATTTCTTTTTCGTGGCCGAAGAGGCGCGCAGCATCATGGCCCAGCTGGGCATCCGTCGCTTTGACGACCTGATCGGCCGTGCCGACCTGCTGGACACCAAGAAGGGCATCGCGCATTGGAAAGCGCGAGGCCTGGACTTCAGCCGCATCTTCCACCAGCCCGCCGTGCCGGCCGAGGTGCCGCGCTACCAGACCGAGGAGCAGGACCACGGCTTGTCCAAGGCGCTGGACCTGAAGCTCATCGAACGCTGCCGCCCCGCCATCGAGCGTGGTGAGAAGGTGCACTTCATGGAGGAGGCGCGCAACGTCAACCGTTCGGTGGGGGCCATGCTCTCCGGCGAACTGGTGCGCCACCGCCCCGAGGGCCTGCCCGACCACACCATCTTCATGCAGATGGAAGGCACGGGCGGCCAGAGCTTCGGTGCCTTCCTGGCCAACGGCATCACGCTGTACCTGATCGGCGACGCCAACGACTACACCGGCAAGGGCCTGTCGGGTGGGCGTATCGTCGTGCGCCCCAGCATCGAGTTCCGTGGTGACGCCGCGCGCAACACCATCATCGGCAACACCGCGCTGTACGGCGCCACACGCGGCGAGGCCTTCTTCCGCGGTGTGGCGGGTGAGCGCTTTGCGGTGCGTCTGTCAGGCGCCACCGCGGTGGTGGAGGGCACGGGCGACCATGGCTGCGAGTACATGACGGGAGGCACCGTGGCCGTGCTGGGCCTGACGGGGCGCAACTTCGCCGCCGGCATGAGCGGCGGCGTGGCCTACGTCTTTGATGAGGACGGCAGCTTTGCCGCGCGTTGCAATACCAGCATGGTGGCCCTGGACAAGGTGCTGCCGGAGGCCGAGCAGGCCGCCAGCGGATCTGCTGCGTCCTGGCACCGCGGCCTGTCGGACGAGGCGCAGCTCAAGAAGCTGGTGGAAGACCACCACAAGTGGACCGGTTCGCTGCGCGCACGCGAGATCCTGGACCACTGGGCGACAGCCCGCGCCAAGTTCGTCAAGGTCTTCCCGCACGAGTACAAGCGTGCCCTGAGCCAGACCGCTGCCAAGGCGCAGGCCGCGTCATCTGCGCCCGCTGCCACCGTGGCCGCCTGAACTGCACCGACAAGGAACCAACATCATGGGAAAAGTCACCGGCTTCCTCGAGTTTGAGCGCCTGGAAGAGGGCTACGAGCCTGTGCCCCAGCGCCTGAAGAACTGGAAAGAGTTCGTCATCGGCCTGACCGAGGAGCAATCCAAGGTGCAAGGGGCGCGCTGCATGGACTGCGGCACCCCCTTCTGCAACAGCGGTTGCCCCGTCAACAACGTCATCCCGGACTTCAACG